>JAUZRN010000032.1 GCA_030950375.1 Rhodothermus sp.
CCCATCCGCCCTTGAGGCCTACTACTTTGGCATGCAACAAAACGACTCGCTGCTACTTACACACCTTCTGCTGCAACAGGGGATGCAGCTACAGGGCGTGGTGTTCAACGAAAGTCATCACCCTATCCAGTGGATTGGCGACTCGGTCACAGTGGCCGTCCGGCGGCTGCGCAGAAATCCCTTTGTCTCACACCGCACGTTTCTTACCATGGCCTACCAAGGCTTCGAAGACACCCTGACCCTAAACCTTTCGGATCAGCTGCTCTCCGAGGTGCTCCACCGATTTGAAAACGTAGCCGGTTATTCTTTTCCGGAAGCCCAGGCCCTGGCCAACGCTTTTCCGCAGTGGACCCTCGATTCACTGGCTGCGCAGGCCTATCGCTCAGGGCCTGAGCAGTCAGGCTTGCTGGCGGCCGCCACGGCCTTTCGGACAGCCCACACTGCCTGGCGTTTGCGAGAAGCTGCCGATACACTGGTTGCTTCTGGAAAACAACCCTACGGCCAGGCATTAGCCGTGGCTGCCAGATCCCTGACGAAAATAGCAGCCGCGTCTCTGGCGCACGTCATCAACCGGGAGTTGGGACCGGGCAACCCCAACGACCCCCGGCAGGATCTGCCCCAACTACCTGTGCTGCTATGCCGGGGCGCGGCCAAGTACGGGCTCTGCCATTACATGTTTTTCCGCTACCTGGGAAACACGATGCCCTGCGTGAGCTTCTGCAAAACCAGCCTGGGGTGCTTCACCGACATCTGCCAGCCCCAGATGCTGGATATGCAACAGGTGCTGGCCCTACGCACAGCCTACTGAAATATTTGCTGCGTAGTCTCCACCCGAGCCCGTTCAGTGCACTTCGGTTTCCGTCCGCAACCGGAGATCGCGTCCAGAGGCTCCCACATAGCGCATACGGCGACCGGTTGCGCTCATACCGGCATGGCGCTCAATTATCGATGGGAGGTGCAACTTCCTTCGTCCCGCCAGGCGCAAGGATCACGCGTCGGAAGCCTACCCGTTGCCGCACGGTCATAGGGACCGGCGGATCTTTCGGTGGTCCCAGCTAGACCTGCGGCACCTCGCTCCCCGCCTCCTGTGTTGCCCACAAAAAAACGCACGCGGAAGCCATCCTCATTGGACCTTATGGATTAAGCCAATCGGTCAAATACCTGAACAAACGCACGCTACGAACACATCGAAATACGCCCGGCGTCATCGCACATACAGAGACAGCTATGCCTTTCCTGAGTGCTTGCGTTTTGTGCGGGAAGGTTGTACCATTTTGGCAAGCCGGTGCCACGTTTGCTCACAAACAGCTCCATATGGCCATGATCCGCCCCCAGTATATCGAAGACGTGATCGACCTGACCGATCCGGCCCAGAACCACCTCCTGAACATGAGCCTCGAAGAAGCGCGGGCCCGCGTACGCTCCGGAGATCCCTCCGCCGTGCGGACCATCGAAGGCTCGTTTGCGCTGGTGGCGCGCGACGGCCAGACAGTACGCCTGGCCCGCTCGATGGACCGGCCCATGCGCTATTTCCTGGCCAAACGCGACGACGGTCCGGCGCTGGTCGTGGCGCATCGCATCGAAGAAATCCACCGGTGGCTTCAATCTGTCGGCCTCGCCGATCAGTTCCATCCAAGCTACACGCGCATGGTCCCCGCCCATTATGTGGTCACGCTGGAGCTGATCGGCTGCCCGGATCCGGCGCCGGCCTACACCCGCTTTTTCGAAATTCCTACAGAAACGCTGCCGCCGGATCTTCCTACAATCGGCCGCTACTATATCGGTGCCCTTCAGGAAGAAATCCGTCGCTGGCTCCTGAGCATCCCTGAAGATGAACCCATCGGTGTAACGTTTTCCGGTGGCATCGATAGTGGCTCCGTTTTCCTGGTGACCTACCACACTATGCTGGAGCTGGGCATGAATCCTGGCCGACTCAAGGCCTTCACGCTGGATCTGGGCGATGGCCCCGATCGCGATCAGGCCTTCACCTTTCTGCAGAAGCTGGGTCTGGAGCTATTCTGGGAGCCCATAGAGGCCGGACCCGAGCTGATTGACATTCGGGAGGTGGTGCGCATTGTCGAAGATTACAAGCCCCTCGATATCGAATCGGCTGCGATGCACTATGCGCTGGCCCGGGCCTTACGCCAGCGCTACCCGAACTGGAAATACCTGCTCGACGGAGAAGGGGGCGACGAAAACCTGCGCGACTATCCCATTGAGCAGAATCCAGAGTTGACCGTCTATAGCATCATTAACAACCCCCTGCTCTATCACGAAGGCTGGGGTGTGGACAAGTTCAAGCACTCGCTCACTTACACCGGCGGTCTCAGTCGCTCCTACACCCGTACGTTTGCCATCAACCGACACTTCGGCTTCGAGGGCTTCAGCCCTTATACGCGGCCGAACGTGATCGAAGTGGCCGAAAAGATCCCCTTCGCCGAACTGACCGGCTACGACAAAACAAAGCTGTACCGACTCAAGGGCGAAGTGGTTTATCACGGGATTAAAGCCATCACGGGCTTTGAGATGCCCGTGTTTGAAAAGCGCCGGTTTCAGCATGGCGCGCTACCCGAAATGCGGTTGCGCGAATTGATCCCGCCCGAACGTCAGCTCCGACGCATGGTGGAGGATCTGTTTGTAGTATGATCGAGCTGACGCGCTGGGAGACACTCACACCACTGGCCCGCACGCGGTTGATCCGGAAGCTACGGCCACCCCGGGCCAAAATCAATCCGGAACGCCCGTACGCCTTTCATCACGAGCTGGAACGGGCACCCGACGGGCGCCTGGAACGCGTCAACGTGGTCTTCCTGACCAACCGGGAATGTCCGTGGACGTGTACCATGTGTGACCTGTGGCGTCACACCACCACGACGCCGGTTACCGCCGATCAGCTCCTGCGTCAGCTCGACTATGCCCTGGAACACCTACCCGAGGCCGATGCCATCAAGCTCTACAACAGCGGCAGTTTCTTCGATCGGCTGGCCATCCCTCCGACTGCCTACCAGGGCATTGCCGAGCGACTGCGTGGCTATCGTCGCATCATCGTCGAATCACATCCAGCTCTAATCGGCCCCCGAACGCTGCAATTTCAGGAGCTGCTTGAGGGACAGCTCGAAGTGGCTATCGGCGTTGAATGCATTCACCCGGACGTGCTCAACGCGCTCAACAAACGCCTGACCATAGCCGATCTGGAACAGGCCGTCACCTGGCTACATGCGCACCACCTGCTGATCCGGGCATTCATTCTGCTCAAACCACCCTTTTTACCTGCCGCCGAAGCGCTGACATGGACCTGCCACACCGTGCGCTGGGCCGTGACGCACGCGATACAAATCATCGTGCTCATTCCTACCCGTACCGGCAACGGGATCATGGACCACCTTGCACGGAGTGGACAATTTGCACCTCCAACGCCTGACGACATTGAAACAGCCACTGCTTTTCTGTTTGCCCAACAAGCACCGGTACGACTGCTCGATACCTGGGACCTGCCCCGTTTCTACCCATGCCCGGACTGTGCTCGGCTCCAGCAGGCCCGCTTTGCACGCATGAACCAGACGCAAACCTGGGAACCCGCTGTCCACTGTCCTACCTGCAATCCGCCATGAATAGCCACTGCGACGTAGCCATTCTGGGGGCCGGCTTTGGAGGGGCGCTGCTGGCCCTGATGCTTCGACGCCGAGGGTTGTCTGTTATATTAATTGAAAAAGGCCGCCCACGTTTTGCCATCGGTGAATCCTCAACACCGCTGGCCAATCTCTACCTGGAGCAGATCGCCCGGACGTTCGAGTTACCCGAACTACTTCCGCTGACCAAATATGGCCACTGGAAAACCACCCATCCGGAGCTGCCCGTAGGCAAAAAGCGAGGCTTTACGTTTTTCTGGCATCGTCCCGGCCGTCCCTGGACTGCGTACGTGGATGGTCATCCCGCCTACCTGCTGGTAGCTGCCTCCCCGCACGATGCCATTGCCGACACGCACTGGTACCGTCCGGCTTTTGATAGCTACCTGACGGCGCTGGCGCTCCGCGCCGGCGTGCGCTACCTGGAGCCGGCCAGCCCCATAGCAGTCGACGTCGATGCTGGTGACGTACAGCTTCGGATCGCAACGCCTGCTGGGACACGCACACTTGCCGCCCGCTTTGTGGTGGATGCCACGGGACCGACCGCCTGGCTGGCCCGCCATCTGGGCTATCGGCCCGAGCCACACCCGTACTTGCCAGAACGCGTCGCTATATTCGCCCACTTTCGCAACGTCGCCCGCGCCGACGCCTGGCTTGACG
The DNA here is from genome assembly GCA_030950375.1 of Rhodothermus sp. Lineage (GTDB taxonomy): Bacteria > Bacteroidota > Rhodothermia > Rhodothermales > Rhodothermaceae > Rhodothermus. The sequence continues at coordinate 4,287 of JAUZRN010000032.1, forward strand.
CCCGACGAGACCGCTGGCCTTACCAACCCGACGCGGCGGCCGTCCACCACCTGCTTGAAGAAGGCTGGGCCTGGATACTTCACTTCGATCACGGCATCACCAGTGCCGGACTTTCCCTGTGGGCCGACCGCCTGCCTGCCCGAGATCCCGCAACCTGCTGGTATCTTATACTGGCTCGTTATCCGTCGCTTCAGGCGCTCTTTGGCCGGTCTGCTCCGCTCTATCCCCTGCGCATGATCCCCGAACGTCCAACCCTTTTCCGCAAGCTGGTCGGCCCCGGATGGGCTCTGCTTCCAAGTGGCGCAGGCGTGCTCGATCCCCTGCTCTCTACCGGCAATCCACTCACACTCCTGGGCGTGTGGCGACTGGCTGAACTACTTGTCCAACATTGCGCAGCACCACCGGCCGAAGCGCTACAGCACTATCAACAACAAACGCTGCACGAACTCCAAACCACAGCGCGCCTGCTGGGAGCCCTCTGGCGCGTATTGCATCAGCCAGCCCCCTTCACATGGCTCGCCAAGCTGTACTTCGCAGCCGCCAGCTTCCGAGAAACGCGGATACGGCTCGGCCGTGAATCCGGAATTCCGGGCTTCCTGCTTACCGATCACCCTGTCTTTTGCCAGCACCAGGATCACCTGCTGCGACACGTCGAGCAGCATCAGCTGCTCCCACAAGATGCCATACAGAAAGCCCTGGAGCCGTTCGATGTCGCCGGCCTCTGCACCGATCGCGAAGGCTTCTACCCGGCGCGTGCCGAAGACGTGCTGGACGCCTGCCATAAGATTCCCGCTTCGCGCGAGGAAGTGTGGCGTAGCCTGAAACAGAGCGGGTTTCTGGCGCCTGCCTGAAAACAAAAAACGGGCGCCTGGACAACGCGCCCGTACCCCTGCCGCAATATACCCGCGCTTCAGTTCACAAACAGCTTCGGCTGGTCCTCTTCAATCACCTCCAGATCCTGAATGGCAAACCAGCCTTCATTCTCTTCCCCGGCACTATTCCGATAAGGTACGTTCGGATCCCCCGTGGTGATGTCCACCACGTAGGCCAGGTCTTTCCTGATCTCGTTACCATTCGCATCCTTACCCACGGGCACATCAGCCGCTACATCAGCCACACGACCTTCAATGCTACCCAGCAACCAGCCCTCACGGGTGTACAGATGCACCCGCACCCGTTTGCCGATCAGATCGTAACGCATTGTTCTATCCTCAGGCTCACTTTTTCGACGCTATTGTAACAAAACGCTTCATCTAACGCCAGAGATTCCAACAGGCTGGCAACCAGGCAACATCTTTTGTAAAATTAAGCAAATAGCAGGTCAGATGCACCGGAAGCATCCCCACAGCGATGCGCATCCTGGACATCGACCTGGACTTCTTTCTCAATAAGGTACAATTCTGGCCCGGATTCGGACGGCCAGCAGATCCCGAGCTGCATCCCTGGCCCCCCCACAAAGTGCGCGATTTTCTGGAGCATCGATGCGGCCTGCGACGCGATCGACCATTGCCCGGCCTGATCGTAGAAGAGCATCACGAGATCTTTTTCGACTGGCGACGGCGCATTCAGGAAGGCCGCCTACAGCCGCCCTTCGAGGTCGTGCACATCGACGCCCATGCTGACCTGGGCTTCGGCGATGCAAGCGTCCCCTACGTGGTAACCGAGCTGCTGAGCCTTCCCCTGAAGACGCGGGCTTTCCCCAGGGTGGGTGGCCGCGAAGGCCTGGGCCCCGGCAACTATCTGCTCTTTGCCATCGCCTGTCGCTGGATCAGCCGTCTGACCTACGTCTATCATCCAGGACGGTACCCTGACCTGCCCGAACACATCGTGAAGTTGGACGCCCGGGGCGAAGGGATCATTCAGCTTCCCTGGTATGGATGGCGTTCGCCTGAAACATTGCAGAGGCACTGGCCGGACAAGCCTTTGGCCCTGGAGCCCCCGGTCCTCTATCGCGAAGTGTCCGGTTCAACCCTTCAGCACCTTGAAGGCCCCTTCGACCTGCTCTATATCGCCCGTTCTCCCGCCTATACGCCCGCTGAAGCAGACCGTCTGCTGGAAGTGTTTTGCGAATACATCAAAGCTCCTGCAGTTCACCCGCCTTATATGACCAACCAACCTGGCGCTTTAACCGTTTAGCCACCTTTTTCGCAGGTTCCACCAGTTTGCAGAAGCTACTGCATTACGAAGACTTGACAGGATTGTTGCAATTGCCTAAAATTTTTTATCGTGTGAATAACCTTCATACAAACTGCGGAGACCTATGAGAAGGTGGTTGCAACACATGCTTTCACTTGCCCTGATAGGGACGCTGTTGCCTGGTCTTGTGTGGGCGCAGGAAGCTATTATTCAGGGTAAGGTCACCGATGAAAACGGGGAGCCACTCCCGGGTGCGAACGTCGTCGTTGCTGAGCTGACGATCGGAAGCGCTACCGATATCGATGGAAACTATTCATTTACCGTACCCGCCAATCTGGTCAATGGGCAGACGGTCACCCTGGTAGCCCGGTTTGTGGGCTATAAGCCAGCGGAGCAGCAGTTTGAACTGACGCCAGGTCGGCATACGTTTGATTTTGTGCTGGAGCCTGACCTCTTGCGTCTGGAAGAGGTGGTGGTTACAGGGGTGGCAGCCGAAACGCCACGCAAGAAGCTTTCCTTCACGGTCGACCGGGTCGATACAGAGAAGCTGCAGCAGGTGATTGCGCCAGATCCGGGTACGGCCCTGCAGGCCAAGGTTGCCGCCGCTGTGATTGTACGGCCCACCGGTGAACCTGGCCAGTCGCCCTCGATTCGGCTGCGGAGTGCTACATCCATCACGGGGAGCCAGGCACCTCTGATCATTGTGGATGGCGTGATCATGGAGGGCTCGCTGGCCGACCTGAACGCCGACGACATTGAGTCGATCGAAGTGATCAAGGACGCGGCAGCGGCCTCCATCTGGGGTTCCCGTGCCGCTAACGGCGTCATCCGCATCTTCACGAAGCGCGGAACAAATGTGGCCGCAGGCCGCACCCAGGTAACCATCCGGAATGACTTCGGGATCTCGTCGCCCTATCGCTTCATCGACATGGCCGAAAGCCACCCCTATCTGGTGGCCGAAGTCGACGGGAAGTTGCGCTTTGTTGACGAAGACGGTAACCCGCTGGGTCCGGGCGACAACCCGGTGCTGGACCCGGATGGCATTGCAGACAACCCCTGGCCTTGTATTCCTCAACCCGTCAAGCAGCCAGACGGCACCATCTCAGAGGAGCTCTATTGCAATCTGAGTGATCCGCAGCGGGACTTCTTCACCTCGAATCCTACTTTCAACAACTATATCTCAATCGCCCAGAATACGCAGAAAACCAACTTCATGGCCTCCTTCAGCAATACGCGGGAAGGGGGTATCCTGCGGGAAGTGACGGGCTATACGCGCCAGAACTTCCGGATCAACCTGGACCATCGCATCCTGAACAACCTGGACTTCTCGGCGAGCATGATGTATGGCCAGTCGGAACGGGACGATGTGGTGGAAGGTCCGGGCTCGCCGTTCTATGGACTGCTGTTTATGCCTCCCAATGTCAACCTGGAAGCTCCCAACGAAGAGGACGGATCGAAGTATAACTGGGATGCGGCCTGGGTCTATGGCCTGTCGCTGGAAATGAATCCGCTCTACGAGCTGGCCAACCGGGATCGCAAGCGTCGCGTTGTACGCCAGCTGGCCAGCTTCAAGACGAACTGGCGGCCGTTCCGCTGGCTCATGCTGGAAGGTCTCATCGGTTTGGACCGGCAGCAGACCTACTGGAAAGACCTCTTCCCGCGGGGTTATCTGAGTGATAACCCGGCCGACTTCAAGGGGCGGTTGTACCGCTTCAATCAGGACAATCGCGCGATCAACACCAGCTTTACTGCGTTGCTGTCCTACAGCGTGGGGGATCTGAACACCAAGCTCAAACTGAGCTACCTCTACGAAGACGAGCGTACAGAGCAGTTCAGCGTAACGGGCCGTGAGTTTGCCGTCAGCGGCGTGGAAGACCTGGGAGCCACGGTCGGCGACAAGACGATCGATTCCTATATCGCCGACATTCGCTCGGAAAACTACTTTGCGATCCTGACCTTCGACTTTAAGGATCGCTACATTGGCGACGTGATGATCCGGCGCGACGGCTCCTCGCTCTTCGGGCCGGATGCACGCTGGGCGACCTACTACCGCGCTTCAGCAGCCTGGCGTCTGAGCGAAGAGCCGTTCTTCAACGTGCCGGGCATCAATGAATTCCGGCTGCGGGCTTCGATCGGTACGGCCGGGTTGCGTCCGGGCTTCTCGGCCCAGTATGAAACCTTCTCGATCGTTGCAGGCAACCCGGTGAAAAACACGCTGGGGAACCGGCTCCTTCGGCCGGCCAAGTCGACCGCCATCGAGTATGGCGTCAACATCGACTTCCTGGATCGGTACTCTTTCCAGGCCAGCTATGCGCTGAACAAGACCGAGGATCAGATTCTGCTGGTGCCGCTACCGGCGGCTACCGGATATCGTAGCCAGTGGCGGAATGCCGGGACGCTCGAAGGGAACACCTTCGAGATGCAGTTGAACACGATTCTGGCGCAGCGGGACGACTTCAGCTGGACGCTGGACATCACCTTCGACCGCACGCGCCAGAAAATCACGGACCTGTTTGTACCGCCCTACCGGACAGGTTTCTACTACATCGCGCCGAACGAAACCTTCGGCATCATTTACGGTGAGTACTTCGCCCGAAGCCTGGACGACATTGCTCCCATGCTTGCCCCGGATGCAGCGACGCCATATGCGGGCATGTCGTTGGACGACTTCATGGTCAATGAGGATGGCTTCGTGGTACTGAAAGATGCTTATGGCACGCCCAACGAAAAGCCCATCAAAGTGCTGGATCCGGCCTCCGGGAACCCGGTCCTCCGCAAGATCGGGGACTCGAATCCGGACTTCAACATGGGCTTTGCCACGAACCTGCGCTATAAGAACTTCAACCTCTACGCGCTGGTCCAGTGGCAGAAGGGCGGTGATGTCTATAACAACACACGCCAGTGGATACTGCGCGAGCTCCGTGGCGGGGACGTAGATCAGCGGGGTAAGTCGGTCAAGAAGCCCTGGGGCTACTACGCCACGCTGTACAACGTCAACGCCACAAACAACTACTTCGTCGAGGACGGTGGATTTGTGAAGCTGCGGGAGGTATCGCTCACCTACACACTGGGGCGGCGGGCGCTGGCTGCCTTTATGCCCTCCCTGCAACAGCTCCGGGTGGGTGTCACCGGACGTAATCTGCTGACCTTCACGGGCTACAAAGGATACGACCCTGAATCAGCCCGCAACGTAGGTAGTGACCCCACCACCTTTGGTGGCGACAGCTACGGATATCCACTGTTCCGCTCCTTTACGTTCACCGTCCAGCTGGTATTCTAAGGCAAACAGGAAGGGTGCCGGCATGAGCCGGCACCCTCTACCTTCATAAGCAAAGAATCTTGCGAATCAAAACCACTGAAGCGATATGATGATGCAGCGATTGCGTTGGGTCCTGGCGGTACCAGTGCTTACCGCCTTCCTCTGGGGTTGTGCGGATCTGAGCGTGCAGAACCTGAACGAGCCAGACGCGGAACGCGTGCTGGCCACCCCGGACGACGTCAAGAACATCCTGGCGGGCGGCTTTCTGACCTGGTGGCAGGCCAACCAGGGCTATCCGGGCATGGGGCCGGCCCTGATCACGATGGCCGACCAGACGACTTCTTCGTGGGGGAACTTCTCCATGAAGGACCTGTCGTCGGAGCCCCGGGTGGCCCTGAACAACAACTCCACCTACCGGTATGCCTCCACGCACCTGCGGCCCTGGCAGCGGCTGTATTCGGCCCTGTCCATCGCCAACGACGTGCTGCGGCGGCTGGATGAAGGGCTGGTGATCAACAACGAGACAGAAACCCAGATGGTGCGGACGGCAGCCAAGCTGCTGCAGGGACTGTGTCTGAGTTCGCTTGCGTTGTTCTATGACCGCGCCTTCATTGTGGATGAAAACACAGACGTAGCCACTTTGGAGTTTCCTGAGAACTCTAATTATCAAGAGGTCGCGGCTGCAGCGATTTCAGCCCTCCTTGAGGCGGCTCAGCTGGCTCAGAACATGGCCGTCCCCTTCCCTGATAATTACTTTAACGGCCTAGACCTGGACGGCCAGAAAGTGGCCCAGCTGGCCCATACGATGGTGGCGCGGACCATGATGCTTTCGGCCCGCACACCGCAGGAGAATGCCCAGACCGACTGGAACGCGGTGCTTGCGCATGCGGAGCAGGGCATTTCTGGCTGGGATTTTGCGCCTCAGGGTGATCAGGATCAGTGGTGGGATCTGATCAAAGCCTATATGCAACGTCCAGGTTGGTCGCAGGCTGACCTGGAACTGCTGGGAATGGATCCCAACCTGCTGCCCGCTCTCGAGGAATGGCTGGCCACGCCGCTGCAGGATCGTACGCCCACGCCTTTTGAAAACCGGCTGGCTGACACCTCCCCTGCAGACGCCCGTATTCCGGGCATTGGCGGCGTCACCGCGTACTTCGTCTACGAGTCCGGTTCTCCCTTCCGGGCCAACCGGGGTACCTACCATTTCAGCCGCTGGCGCCACATTCGGGAAGGGCACCTGGACTTCCTCGGGCCCATGCGGTATGCCACCGAGACGGAGAACGACCTGATGATTGCCGAAGCCCTGATCCGTACAGGTGGCGATAAAGCGCGGGCGGCTCAGCTCATCAACAAGACGCGTGTGAATAACGGAGGTCTTCCAGCCCTGACAGGCGATGAATCGGATCAGGAGCTCCTGGAAGCCCTCATGTATGAGCGGCGGATCGAGATCGGCTGGACCGCGGCGGGTATCGGGTTCTGTGATCGGCGTCGTTTCGACTATCCGGGGCCGGCCCACTACGACAACGATCCTTCCAAGCCGGGAATCTTCCAGCACAAGCCCGGCACGCTGCGCCACTTCCCGGTTCCGGGACGGGAGTTAGAGGTACTGCAAAAGCCGATTTATACCTTCGGCGGTGCAGCCGGCGAGATGAAGAAGGCGCCCGACTGGAACAACGACCGCGAGTTGTTGACCGAATGGGTACAGGCCCTGCGGGAGCACCTGAACACGTTCGGTCGTCCGATTTCGGTGCGTGAGTTCCTGTCGATGGTCGACACGCAGTAAGCGCACCATCCTTCCATAGAAAGGGGGGCTTCGGCCCCCCTTTTCTTGTTTAGCACCGGGACCCAAACTTTCGCTCCTTCGGTTCAACTTTTGTAAATCCTGAAAAGAAGCAGATGGACAGAGCGATGGGCTGGCCGCTGGTATTGATCGGGCTGCTGCTATGGCCTGCTCCTGCCCGTACCCAGACAGACTCCCTGCAGGCCCTTTATCTTCAGGGCACCTCACTGGCGCAAAAGGGCCGCTACGCACAGGCCATTCCATTACTCTATCGCGTCTTCCGACAGCTCCCGGAATATGTGGATGACCAGGGCTACGCAGTCGCCTACTGGCTGGGCATGGCCCTGAAAAAAGCAGATCGGGAGGATGAAGCCCTTTCCGTCTGGAGTCAGGGACTGAGTGCCCTGCATCGTAACAACCGCTTCGATCCGCTGACAGCCGATGCCTATATCCATACTGTCTTTGAGGAATCCTACGAAACCCAGTATTTACGAGCCTCATGGGCCTATCTGGAATTGCTGCGCAGCCTGGACACCCCCACCCTCAATGAGAAAGCGCGGAATATTGTCGATCGTCACGTCGCTCAGATGGAATTTCTGCTGCCAGCTTCGCTGCGCAAGCAGGTTCGCCCGGACCGTCGCAAACCGGCCGTATCTGGCATGGGGGAAAAACTGGTGGTCTGGTGGCAGGCGCAGGATCCTGTCATTTCGACTCCTCAGAACGAACGTCTGATTGAGCATCTCCGACGGGTCATCTATGCGGAAAAACACTATGCGACCAACCGGCGACGCTCACGCCTAGATGACCGAGGCATCGTTTATGTGCGCCTTGGCCCGCCTAAATTCACTTCCAGGATTCACATGCAGGACCGTGGCCTTAACAAAAGCACCATGTCTCCCTACCGGAGCGGGTTGGATCTGAATCCCAATGAGTTCTGGTCGTATCGGCACATTGATCCCCTCCTCTATTATCTGTTTGTCGAAAAAGATGGGTACTATCAGATCGCCTTGCCTTCTGATCTGGTCCCGCAGAGCCTGCTGCATTCTTCCTATTTTCAGTATCGCTGGGCAGCCCTGCTGGAAACCTGGCAGATCATCTATGGACAACTGGCTCTGCTACATCCAGATTTTGTCAAGCAGAGTATTGAGGTAGACAACATGATTACCGGGATCACCGGGCGGGCTAACCCGGACAACTTTGTAATGATGCGCCGCATGCATTTCAAGCGGCAGGAACAACTCTCTGCGGCTCAACGGGATCGGATTGCCCCGCTTGTATTTTCTGTAGCAGCCTTCGACAATGTCGAAAACATGCCGGTCGAAGCACGTGTTGCCCGCTTTCTGGATGAACGAACGGGTAAAACCCGGGTCGAGATATTCTGGGGGCACAATCCCGTGGCCATCACACCAGGTAATCAGGGACGGCGCATCCTGAAAGAAGCAGGCTATGCAGACAGTGGCCATTACCTGATTGATCTCTACGCCATGACACGCACCGCCGACTACCAGCTGAGCGACTTCCAACGTCAGCGTTATGTACTCTCGGCAACTGATCCTACCCTGTCTATTCAAACCGTTAGCCTGCACAATCAATCACCGGTCTTCCACGTAGCCCTTCAGTGGGATGTGTATGTGATTGAACCCGTAGACGCAGGACAGTACCGCCTGGGCCCTCGGTTTAAGATGGGAACCTTCCGCCTGGATACTCTACAGGCCCTGACCCCAGATCCGGGCCGATTAGAAATGAGCGACCTGGTCCCTGTGCTTCGAGGCGTATTCTCACAGAATCCAGACAGCCTTGTCCGCTATCCATTCCTGGCAATTACACCGGAAACGAAGCTGGGCCTGCAATTTGAGGTGTACCATTTGCAATTCGGCCCGGACGATCGAACCCATTATACAGTAGAATATGCGGTCGTCCGCAAAAAAGGAAACCAGGAAGAAACAGTGGTCTCGGCCCGTACAAGCTACACCGGCGACAGTCGCACGAGCCGAGAATATATTGAGATCGACCTGCAACAGATTCAAGAGCGCGGCCGCATCCGCGTCCAGGTAACCGTTACCGATCAACAAAGCGGCCAACAGGTTCAACGTGAACTGACCTTCAATCTGATCTCCTGAACTTATTCCTGACCGGTACCTCCGGTCGTATCACGTTTCGCAAGCAAGTAGGTACGCCGCAACTTCTTCCCTTCCCGCAACAGCTCTACTTCCTGTCCATATTCGAAATTGCGCATATCATCCGGATTGACGAAAATAAAGATAAAGGCAAAGTCTCCGGTAGGTTCATGCCTGAGCTGAAAGTTGCCCTCCTCGTCCGTAAAAGTTAGTTCCAGGCGCGTGCTGCACGTGGGATCTCCCAGCCTCACGCATCCATTACGGCCATAAATACCGACGGCAATGTCAGGAATCGGATCCCCCGAACGCAATTCCAGCACCTGCCCTTCTACTTCGATCGTCTTGGATGCCAATCCCAGAAAATCACAGCCGACCATGCCGATGCCAACGCTTACCAGAAGTCCCAGCCAGAGAATTCGGCGCCAGACCCACCGCATAGCGTATCCCGTATCAGATGGTTTTTACATAGGTTTACACTGGAGGCTAACCCTGCTGCCTTTTAGCAGGTTTCAAAAGCAACGGCCCTTCCGGACACCTACCTGGAAGGGCCGTTCGCAAGCAGCGACACCGTGTTTCAGGCTTCTACGCGCTCGGGCTGGCTACGCAAAAAGTCTCGCAGCACATAGTGCAGAATACCGCCATTCCGGTAGTACGCCACCTCGACAGGTGTGTCGAGCCGCACCAGCACTTCAAAGCGCACCTTCGAACCATCAGCTTTTGTGGCGGTGACGGTCAGCGTCTGACGAGGTTGCACGTCGTTGCTCACTGGAATGTCGTAAACTTCCGAGCCGTCCAGTCCCAGCGACTCGGCATTTTCGCCTTCCCTGAACTGGAGGGGTAGCACGCCCATGCCAATCAGATTCGAGCGATGAATGCGTTCAAAGCTTTCGGCCAGTACTGCCCGCACCCCCAGCAAGGCGGTTCCTTTGGCAGCCCAGTCTCGGCTGGAGCCCATCCCGTAATCTTTGCCCCCAATCACAATCAGCGGAATCCCCTGCTCCTTGTAGCGCATGGCCGCGTCATAGATCGGCATAATTTCGCCGGTCGGGAAGTAGCGCGTGATCCCGCCTTCGGTACCCGGCACGAGCAGGTTCTTGAAACGAATGTTCGCGAACGTGCCGCGCATCATTACTTCATGGTTGCCACGGCGCGATCCGTACGAGTTGAAATCGAAGGGTTTGACTCCCCGCTCGATCAGGTACCGGCCGGCTGGACTGTCCGGCGGAATCGCACCGGCCGGCGAGATGTGGTCCGTCGTGGTCGAATCGCCCGCCCGCACAAGCACACGCGCTCCCAGAATCGGTTGAATCTCCGGCACCTCGGGCGTCAGGTCTTCAAAGAAGGGTGGTTCCTGAATGTAGGTCGAATTCGGATCCCATTCGTAGAGCGCGCCACCGGAGACCCGGATCTGATTCCACATTTCGTTCGAGGTCTCAATCCCTTCGTATTCTTTCTGGAACATCTCAGGCCTGATGGCCTCATTGATCAGCTCCAGAATCTCTCGACTGCTGGGCCAGATATCCTTCAGGTATACCTCGTTCCCTTCGGCATCCTTGCCCAGCGGCTCGTGCATCAGATCAATATGAACCGTGCCGGCCAGCGCATAGGCGATCACCAGCGGCGGCGAGGCCAGGAAGTTCGCCTGTACGAGCGGATGAATACGGCCCTCAAAGTTCCGGTTACCAGAAAGTACCCCGGCCACTACCAGATTGCCCTCTTTGATGGCACGGGCGACCGGCTCCGGCAATGGTCCTGAGTTACCAATGCAAGTCGTGCATCCGTAGCCCACAATGTTGAAGCCCAGCTTTTCCAGATAGGGCATCAGGCCAGACTCAATCAGATAGTCTGTTACCACTTTAGAACCCGGAGCCAGGCTCGTCTTTACATACGGAGGAATTTTGAGTCCTCGCTCGACCGCCTTCTTGGCCAGCAAGCCAGCCCCCAGCATTACCGAAGGGTTACTGGTGTTCGTACAGCTCGTAATGGCCGCAATGACCACATCGCCATGCCGAAGGGGCCATTCATTTCCCTGCTCATCCCGATACGTGGCTGTGTGCGTGAACTCCTCCGGCTTGCGGCCAAATCCTCTGGGACCGGCAGGCGCAGAAAAAGCGGTCTGAAAAGCTTGCTTGAGCGCAGGTACTTCGATACGATCCTGGGGTCGTTTGGGCCCAGCCACACTGGGCACCACCTCGCCCAGATCCAATTCGATTACGTCCAGAAATTCCGGATCAGGTGTTTCATCTGTCCGGAACAGTCCCTGTTCTTTGGTATAGCGTTCAACCAGGTCGATCAACTCCTGGGGCCGACCGGTGCGCCGCAGATAGTCAAGCGTCTCCTGATCGACCGGGAAGAAACCCATCGTAGCCCCATATTCAGGCGCCATATTCGCGATGGTGGCCCGGTCGGGAACCGAAAGCTTGCTCAAACCCGGCCCGAAGAATTCCACAAAGCGCCCGACCACACCGTACTGTCGCAGGATCTGCGTAACGGTCAGCACCAGGTCGGTCGCCGTAGCCCCTTCGCGTAACTCACCGGTCAGGCGAAAGCCGATCACCTCCGGCATGAGCATGTAGATAGGCTGCCCCAGCATGACGGCCTCGGCCTCAATGCCGCCGACCCCCCAGCCCAGTACACCCAGGCCGTTCACCATGGTAGTGTGGCTATCGGTCCCTACCAGGCTATCAGGATACGCAACCGGTACACCATCGTCCTCCGGCCGGCTCCAGACCACCCGTGAGATATACTCCAGATTGACCTGATGGCAGATACCACTGGCCGGCGGGATTACTGTAAAGTTTTCAAAGGCCTGTTGCCCCCAGCGCAGAAACTCGTAGCGTTCTCGATTCCGCTTGAACTCCAGCTCGGCATTAAGCCGCAGCGCTTCCGGGATACCAAAGTAATCGACCTGCACGGAGTGGTCGATCACCAGATGCACCGGCACACGCGGATTGATCACCTCGGGATCGCCTCCCAGACGCGCCATGGCGGAGCGCATAGCGGCCAGATCCACCACAGCCGGCACGCCCGTGAAGTCCTGCAACAACACGCGCGCGGGCACGAACGGAATTTCTTCGGGAGCCGGCGCCTTCGGATGATAGCGTGCCAGCCGCTCCACATCCTCCTGCGTTACCAGATAGCCATCGCAGGTGCGGAGCAGTCCTTCCAGTAGCACCTTGATCGAAAAGGGCAGGCGATTCAGTCCTGAAAAGCCCAGCTTTTCCAATCGCTCAAGCCGATAGATGTAGGCGGTACCATGTCCCGTATCAAAGGTGTCGCGCGTTCCCAGCAAATCCCGGGGTTTTTCCGAAGCCTGGCTCATGTGATCCTTATGGATTTGGTCCGTTATCTTGTGGTTACCACCGACCACCCGCTACCCGACGCGTCATCAACCTAAAGGGAGAAAAAGTGTACGGTGAAGACCAACATTTTGTTTTCCAGAAAGCCATCCACTCACCTGTCAATGCCGTGAAAAACACGTAAACGAGCCCGTCCCATTGTCTTATTGGAACTGTAATGCTGGCCTGCTCGTTGATTGAAACGCTGCAAAAAAGGACTCGGTGGGGACATAGCTCAGTTGGTAGAGCGCTGCGATCGCACCGCAGAGGTCAGGGGTTCGAATCCCCTTGTCTCCACTACATTTGATACGTAAGTATCTTAAAATAAAAGACTTACATTTAAAATAGAAAAGAGCTGGGGAAGTAATGCGGAAGGTTTTCGGCGCTGCCCGATCGGAAAGATATTTCTATGCCTGTCGAACCCCAGCACTGTGACTTTGCGGTCTCACACTTCGTCTGTAATATACTTGGAGTTCAGTTTCTGGCGAGAAGCGCTCAGGGTTATTTTCTTGAGCATTTCTTCGATTTGCTCTTCCATTCGATGACGCATCTCCCTGGCAGTAGCTTCCAGAAACGCATACGTTGCTTCATGTAACGCTGCCCGCAACGCGCGGCCCGGAAGATGCCACCTGTGCCCCCGAAACAGAGCATCCAGTGCAGCAAAAACCGAAGTGGAACGATACTTCTGGCTCCTGTAGCCCAGGCGCTGGCATTTTCTGCAGGCCAGCCGCGTAGGAAGATAATAGAGCGCTTCACACCGTCGATGACACACCGGGCATCGAAAATAATACCGAACCCCGAAGCCTACGCGCACGCCTTCGATCGTGGCCACCAAATCGCCTATCTCGATCCGAACGTCTGTGGGGCAAGCGCCAATGCGTCGAGCGGCATCGCATACCGTACGAATATGCAGCTGCGGCGTGTCCTCCACGACGCCGTTCCACGGCGGATAGGCTGAGCGACCTCCATCAGCCCAAGGGCCGCGATGGGGTTTGAGTGCGGCTATCGGCCAGTCTTTCGACGGTAAGGCGGCACACATCGCTGTAATCAATCAAAACGCTTTAATATTTCGCCATAAGGTTTCGACGCTTCGGGGGCATTCAGACTCCGATTCGGGCCAGTTTTTTTCCTGCGGCGCTCGGACAGAGGCTTGCGGCAGTCTGGCGGCATTGCTTCAGCTTTGACGGGCGCACGCTCACGTCCTCGTAGGGACGGCCGCCTTTCGGCCGAACGATCACGCGCCAGCCCCAGTCCGGCGGCTCCAGCCCATAGCAGCTGTGCCGGATGATTTCCACCGCCGTGCCAATACGGCCGTCGGGCATCACTACGGGCTGCCCCGGCGCGGGCAGGCTCAAAAGCAGGCGCAGGTAAGCCAAGGCCTGCTTCCGGGCTTCCGGCGTCAGGTCCTCCGGGAGCCGCACCCTGAGCCGCCGCCGCACCGGCTGCAGCGGATCACGGCATGGCCCGGAAGCAGCCGCCGTCTTAGAAGGGTGGCGGGTCGTCTTCACTAAACAGGTCGATCCACTGCCCATCATCATCTGGTCCCTCGTCGAATTTTAATTCCCGAAAAGTTGCGAAATAATTGTCACCATTGTCACCATCGTCACCAAGCGGCGAAAACACGCTCAAATCGCCCGCCAGAGCGGATTTTCCCTCCTTTGCCGCGTGACAATGGGGTGACGTTTGGCCCTGAGCATTGTCACTAAACGTCACCGAAACGTCACCGGCAAAATCGCCCATTTGGGGCGATTCAGGCGCTTTTTTGTCAGGTGGTGACGTTTGTGACGTTTGTGACGTTTGATTCGAAACTTTTTGGATTGAGATCATGCGGCACCTGTTGGTGCGGCTGCGCCGCACCACCACCCCGACCTGCAGCAGGGCCGGCTCCAGACGGGCCAGGGCCTGTCCGACACCCTGGGGCGTCCGGGGCCAACCCGTGGGTGGCCGCTCCAGCCCGTGGTGGTGGAGGAGCACTTCCAGAAGCTCGGCCGCCGTGCCTTCCCAGCTGCCCACCCGGTCAACGAATTCCAACACGGCCTCGGCAAAGGCGTCTTCCAGAAGCGTTGAAGCCAGCTCAGCCTGGCCCGCGCCGTAGGCCTCGAGAAACGCCTCCGCGGTGAATGGCAGCGCCGGCGCTGCCGCGCCAATGAATTGGGCGAAGTCTGCCATCCGAGGCAACTTCGGAAGCCGCACCCCTGCCTGACGCCGAAGGCCCATGCTCACCGCGTCAAGCAGCAAGCCGAGCAGCGCAGGCCGCGCCCGTTCAAAAGCTACCCACAGGTCTTCGACGCGTCGGCGCCGCTCCGGCGACATCAGCGTAAGCCGAACGGGCAGGCAACGATCGGCCAGATCTCCCTGCCGAACAAAGTCCGGAATACCATTGGCCAGGATGGGACGAACGGCCTCGAAGACGGCTTCGTCGCTATCTGTGTAGAGACGCCGCGTTCGGAACCCGCTGCCCGTCGCCAGCCGGCAGAGGCCGTCGGACAACCATTGCGGCAGACTCGAGAGATTATCGAAGACAATAGCGTGCGCGTGCTGTGCGTATATCGCAAGGTCCCGAAGCTCACGCGGCTGGGCGCTGAGCTGCGCCTGCTGCGGATCGATCAGATGGGCCAAAAGCCGGCAGGCCGTGGTCTTGCCGCTGCCCTGCGGCCCTGTGAAGACCAGCACCGGATAGGCCGGCAGCCCGGCCAGCGCTCCCACAAGCCACGACACGGCCAGAATGAAGCCCTGCCGATCTGTGGGAAGCAACTCCTGAAGCTGCTCCCAGCGCCCGCCCCGTTTCGGTTCCGGCAGCGGCAACAGTCCAGGCGGGCGCTCAAAACGTACGGGCAGCTCCCGGATGGACTTGATGCGCCATCCGCTCGCGTCGATCTCGACCGCCCGGGCGGCTTCATCCCCAAGGTCCAGGTAGATCCGGTCACCCTGCCGCGCCAGGCGCACGTGGACGGGGTGGCAGGGACCATCGAACCGGGCGATGGCCTCGAGTGTGGGCAGGGCGTCGGTGATCACCGACGTGCTGGCTCCCCTTTTTTCAGTCTGGTAGAACACTCTGGCCAGAAGCGTTCGGCCCTGCGCCGAGCCGAGGCGCACGCACAAGCCGCTGGCTGCTTGCAGATAGGCCTCACCACCTGGCGTGTGGAACAGCTTAAAATGGTCCTGCGCGTATTTGATCAAGCGTGAAACCTGGCTTTCATGCTTTGAATGAGACCTGTCGGGTTGCGGCGCCCGCTCCTCAACCTGCGTTGTCTGCTCCGCCCAGGCCCAATCTGTAAACGGTTGTGCGTCTGCCCGAAGTTGGCGCAGCTCCGCCCGCGTCCGATCACCGCAACGTTCGACAAAGTCGGCCGCGTCGCCGCCCGGTGGTGCATCGGCCCATTCGATCACGCGCACGTCCCGGGTCCCGAGCCGACGAAGCACCTGCCCGATCATTACCATATGGCGCCGACCGGGCTCGTCATTATCCGGCCAAAGGTAAATTTGATCAAATCCAAGCAGCGGCCGCAGCACATCGTCCGATGGGCATAGGTGGGCGCCGCAGACGGTGCCGACGGCATTTATTCCCTCAGAAAGCAGCGCATCTGCCGTTTTCTCCCCTTCACAAAGAATTACCGCAGGCTTTGATCGGTCGAGGCGGTCTGTGCCGTACAGCGGCAGGTCAGCTGGAGAGAGGCCATTCAGGCCGGATTGCAACCTTCCATCGGGCCCCGGACGTAGCCAGGAGAATTTTTTCGAGCCGTCGCTGAATTCCTTGCGCCTGTGGATGGCCACCAGGCTGCCCTGCTCGTCGCGTAGTTCATAATCAACGTGCCGGATCAGCAGGGGTGGGGCCTTTTGCACAGCCGCCCCATCGCCGCCGGTGTTGGCCAGATCGCGCCAGCTCAGGCCGACAGCCTGAAGAACCTGCTCCGGCAAGCACCCGGCGAAGCAATGCAGTAGAATTCGGCCGTCGGTCGTCTCGGCGATAGACAGGCTCGGATTCCGATCGTCGTGCGCAGGGCACCGC
Organism: Rhodothermus sp.; assembly: GCA_030950375.1. Lineage (GTDB taxonomy): Bacteria > Bacteroidota > Rhodothermia > Rhodothermales > Rhodothermaceae > Rhodothermus. The sequence goes on from JAUZRN010000032.1 coordinate 20,926, forward strand.
GCCGTCCATTTTCTGCGGATGCCGCGCCGGGCGTCGGCGGGCGAAACCGAAACCTCACGAACGGCTGTGAGCCGCCTCAGCAGGGCAGAAACCCCGCCCTGAGTGTGCACGTTAATCTGCACAGCCATCTCCCCAACCTCCCGCCGCTCAGCTGCGCAGCTGAGCGGCTTTTGTTTGCTGGATGAAGCGATCAAGATCGCGCTCATCAATTAGCACCCGGCGGCCAATCTGAACTGACGGAAGCTGGCCGCTTTTTCGCAATTTCCAGAGCGTCGTGCGACAGACGTTCAGGCGTTGCTGCACCTCTTTCAGGGGTAAAAGGCGCACCATCATTAACGGTGATTGTGTTTTTATCAAGTTCAGGTGCGTACACGCCCGTACGCGTTTTCAGTTTTTTCAGAAAAATCTGGCCAGATTTTTCTGAAAAGAGAGCGGGGAAGAGCGAGGGTGATAGGTCAGGAGAGGTTCTTCAGTGCAGCCTGCAGGTCTTCGATGCGGTATCTACCCTTGAATCGAGAAACACGTGCTTGTTGCAATGCTGTTTCGATGCGATACCAGACGCCCCTGGTGTCGATGGCAAGGCCTTCGGCCTGGAGATGCTCCGCTACAAGCCGGTAGAGCTCCTGGTTGGTAAGGGAGGGGGCGTGCTGGAGCTCCTCGATGACCAGTTCGATGGTCTGGCGGAGCTCTTCCGTCGTAAGCGGCGGGCGGCCGCGCACCGACTCACTCAACTCCCGGTGGGAGCCCCAGGCCATCTGCTGAATAGACCGGTCCACCTCCCACCAGTAGCGAAGGCATATGGCCACCTGTCTTGCGCAGGAAAGCGTTTCGCGCACCACGCGATGATCGGGAAGAGACGGCCGGTGATCCTCTTGTAAGTTGAGCTGGATTTCGATGACTTTGTTACTACCGCTGTAAAGGTTCTCTCTGAGTCTGTTTCCCGGGATAAGCTTCTGCCCGTCGAAATGCATGCTTCGCAGGAAAATAAGCGGAGTCAGCTTATCCGCCGTAAGTGTTTCGATTTGCTGGCGAGAAGTCCAGACAGATTCTTTCAGATTAAAACTGCGAAGCACGTAAAGGTGTAACCCACAGCCGGGCAAAGTGCGGAGATGACTGGCAAGTGACCTCTTTATCTGCCGGCCAAGAAGTTCCAGCGACGCAAGTCCCCGACGACGTTGCTCGCGGATTTTCTTTAGAAACCTTTCCGGAAAGTCCAGCGGAAAACTGATCTCCAACAATGCTGGAAATTCCAAGAAAAGTTCGGCTACATCAGGCTGATCATGGCGAAATCCTACGCCAATTCTCTGAAGGCCGCTTCGCTCATCATGTGGATCGATCGAAAGACTCCAGACAGCGGCATATGTGTAGTGAACCAGTCGGCCTTCTGCATCAAATCCTGCAGGTGACGTGTTAATGTAGCGGCCGACATTATCAGGGGTTAACAGGCTAGCCCAGCGAAAAAAGAACGAGCTCATCGCTTAAAATCCCTGGAATGTTTCCTCCAGTGCCCGACGCCGATGTTCGTTCCAGGCGCCCAGGTATTTCTGCAAACTGTCCAGGTCCGTATGTGTGAGGCCCAGCAGCGGAGCCGTGCCGGCGGCGTGGGCCACCAGCGTGATGAAAGTGCGGCGACCGGCATGCAGCGTCAGCAGCTGCCACTTGGGCAGCTCCCGATCCCCCACCCGCACCGGGGCCGTAATGCCGGCCCGCCGGGCAATCTCCTTAATATACAGGTTGCAGCGGGGCGCCGAGAGCACCGGCACAGGCGTGGCGGCCCCTTCCTCCAGACGCTGCCGGAGCAGGCGACGGGCCGGGGCCACCAGCGGCACGCGCCGAAACACGTTCGTCTTCCGCTCCCGCAGGAGCCAGACGCCCCCTTCCAGGTCGATCGTCTTCCAGGCCTCCGGCCGCATACCGGCCTTCAGGTCCGAGATGCGAAGGCCGGTAAAGCAGGCCAGCAGGAAGACCGTGCGGGCCTTTTCGTAGCCCGGAGGCAGCTCGGACAGCTCCACGTCCCGGAAGGCCTGCAGCTCCGCTGGCGTCAGAAACACTACCTCCCGCTGCGGCTCCGGCAACGCAAGCCGGCGAGGGGCTTTCTCGATCAGGCCCCGATCCTCCAGCCACAGAAGGAAACTACGGGCGTAGCCGGCCAGCCGGTTTGCCGTCGCGTGCGATTGCCCCAGCTGCCCCGTCAGATATGCCTGGAAACGCTCCAGGAAGGCCCGGTCCACCTGCTCCAGCGGGACGTTGCCGGCAAAGCCTTCCAGATGCTTACGCACCCGCTGCAGCACCTGCAGCGACGAAGCCCTCAGCGTCAACCGCTTGACAGCAAGCCATTCGTCGAAGAGCGCCAGCAGGCGATGCTCCCGGGGCTGCAGCCCCAGCTCCCGCTTCAGTCGGTCGCGCAGCAGCTCCAGTGGCTCCCCCGATAGCAGCATTGCACCAACCCGGGCGCTGAGGCGGTCCAGCGCCCCGTTGATCTCCGTTGCGCCCGGAGCGCTACGCCGCAGGCGCTGCCGCCGCCGGTTCCAGTCCGCCGGCCGCACCCGGATCGGGAGCGTCAGCGTCACCTTGCGGCCACCCCGGAGCAGCGCCATCCGGATGGGCGCCGTACCATCCGGCCCCACCCGCTCTACGTAGAAGCGCACGGCCATTGCGGGCTTGTGAAATATTTGCACACGCTAAATCTCTCGAACTTTCTGCGTTTTTCGCGCAAACAGGCGGTTTTTTGTTCAAAACACCCTCATTTGAACTCGAACCCAGATGTGCGGAAGTATTGCGGACGAAAACTTGAAACTTACACGCACAACTGTGAACAATGTTCAACATTGACCCCTCTATTTTGCCGAAAATAAGGGTTTCTAATGTTTGGGAATGTTCACCAAAGTTCGAGAGATTAGACCCCTTGTCTCCACTACCTAAAAGCCGCACTTCCCGTCGAGGGCGGAGGTGCGGCTTTTTTGTGGCAGTTTTTTCGCCTAAACCAGTGCTTCGCCTTATGCTGGCATAACGCAGAGAACAGCTCTGCTAACGCATAGTAGCTCTGCGCTGAGTGCCCATCAAGGAGGAGTTATATCTTCCTGACCTTCAACATTGCTCTCCGTCTCTTTGGCCCGCCCACTATTATTCAAGCGAAAAGCCGTGGCAGGCTTTGTGTCTGCCTCTGGTGCTGTCTGTTCAAAAAACACCGGCTTTGCGTCAGTCGATATCTTTTCCCTGGATACGTCGAAAATTCTCCAGCATTGCTTCAATCCACCGGCGTGCTTGGGTTGCTGTCAGTTCGACTTGCAGGGAAGCGGCTTCCAGGTAGATGCGATCGCCCCGACGTTCGTAATGGTCAATGAGTCCAAGTTCAAGCGCGCGCTGCAGCAGTGTTTCAAGAGACTCCGGGTAAGTGTTCGGCATACTACGATCCCGTTCTGAATGTCTGGCTGTATCAGATCATGCCGAACGTCCCCTCTCGTTCATTTATGAACGATTCATGCGCACGGGTGCAAGTAATAGATTACGTTTCATCCTCTGATATCGCCTTGGGCGCATCCAAGGTGCGCCTTTAGCGCAGTCCCCCGTGGTAGAGTTGGTTTTTTAGGATGTATTGTCGAACGGCTTCAGGAACCAGGTAGCGAATTGAGCGGCCCTGACGACAGCGTTGTCGGATCTCGGTGGCAGAGATTGCCAGCACGGGGGCTTCCACAAACGTCGTTCGGGAAAGAAAGCGGGAGGCAACTGGGTTCTCAGGGGCACCAGGCCTACGGTAAACCACCAGAGGCACACGCGCAATGATTTCGTCCGGTGCGCGCCAGGTATGCAGCGTACGCAAGCTGTCTTCCCCCAGGATTAGCATCAGCTCCCAGTCAGGATGTTGGTCCTGAAGCTGTCGGATCGTGTCGATGGTGTATGAACGCCCGCCGCGTCGAATCTCCACATCGGAGACCGCGAAGAACGGATTGCCTTCAATGGCCAGCTGTACCATAGCCAGCCGGTGATGGGGAGCGGCCAGCTCCTGTTCGTCTTTATGAGGGGGGATATGGCAGGGCACCCACAGGACCAGATCCAGCCGGGCTTGTTCGCATACCTGTTCGGCTACAATCAGATGGGCCAGGTGGGGTGGGTTAAAGGAACCGCCAAAGAGGCCAACGCGTCGTCGTGCCATGTTTCATTGCTGAACCTGCCTCTGTGCCAGCGAAGCGTCGTTTTCCAGCTGTTTCAGCCGCTGTTGGGCTCGGGTATAAAGCGCTTCGGCTGTTCGAAGCAGGGGGCTGTCCGGAAAGATTTGAAGCATACGCTCATAGAGTTTGATCGCCTGGCGGTAGCGTTCGGGCTGCCGTGTACGCACGCTCTGATCCGCAAAGGCGATATAAGCCCGTATGGCGCCAACCAGCGCGTCGTCGGCCCATGGTGTATCCGGGTAGGTATCAAACACCGCCTCATAGGTAACGGCTGCGGCCTCATACAGCTCGCGCCGCTCGTAGAGGCGCGCTGCTTCGTACTGCTTACGGGCCAGTTTTGCGCGTAGTTCTCGAATCCGCTGCGTTGCCTCGTCGACCAGCTCGTGATGGGGGTAACGGTCAATAAACAGCTGAAAGGCCTCAATCGCCTTGCGTGTGTCGGTCTGGTCAAACTCGTAGGGAGGAGAGAGCCTGTAATAGCACATGGCCCGTTCGTATTCAGCCTGCGGCACGCGCGGATCGATCTGGTAGATCTGAACAAAGCGCTCGTATTCACTTGCAGCCAGCAGGTACTCTTTGTTTTGATAGTAAGCACGTGCCAGGTAGAACTGCGCGTCGGCTGCCCATTCGTGGGCGTAGCCATAAGTAAAGACTGCCTTAAAGTATTCGATAGCGCGATCGTATTTCCCCTCGTTATACAGAGCCATGGCGCGTTCGAAGGCCTCCTGCGGCGAGGCATGCCGCAACCGGCCACTACCTGCACAGCCAGCCAGCAACAGGCCTGCGATCAGTAGCCATGCACCTCGCATCTGTCGAATCCCCCGCAGCATAAGCATCTGTTTTTTAAATGCCGCGACTGGTACGAAACGTCGCTGCCCCTGTTCCGATGCTACCGTAGCAGCTCAAGGCGGCCATCGCGATAGCGGTGATAGTAAAGCGCTCGGTTGACCTGACCCCCATTGAAATGTATCCGAACTCCCAAGCCCTGATAAAAGGGGGCTCTTCGGATACGGTCGGCCAGTTCGGCCAGCGCGGACCGGTCCGACAGTTGCGTCAGCAGAAAGCGCGTCACATCGTAGCCGGTATAAACCAGCCGGTCGGGCTGCTCTATACGCCCCAGTGTCTGATAGCGCTGAATAAAATCCTGCACTTCGACTCGGCTGGTATCGACATAAAAATCATTGCTGAAGGTCAGCAGGTATCGGCTGGCCTGTAGCGCCGCCCGCATTTCCCGCCAGGCTGCATTCCCGAGTACCCGGGGTGTCAGTCCGGAACGATCCAGGCTGCTCAATGCTGCCCGGGCCAATACCGGTGCATTCCCTCCTGCAAGCGGCAGGTAGAGCGCCCGCGCCTGTGCCAGCGTATCGCGCCCAATATGCTGGACCAGCCGGGCCCATGCCTGCGCGTCGGAAAGCCGCTTGTCAAAGGGAATCACCGCGCCCAGACGAAGCGCTTCGGCCCGGAACGCCTCGGCCATACGCTCGGCGGTTGGATCCCCCAGTTGCGCGACCACTCCAATGCTGTCCAGACGCAATCCGTAGACGGCCATACGCGCCATCAGTCGTCCCCGCACTGCAAGGGTAGGATTGGCCTGAAACACAAAACGTCGCCCCTTGGAGACGGCTTCGTCCGTTGCCAGGGGTGCTATCAGCACAACACCGCGTTGCTCAGCCACCTCAGCCGCGGCCCGTGCCTGCTCGCTATAGAGCGGTCCGATGACCAGATCGACCTGTTGCTCGTCGAGCAGCGCCCGCAGGGCAGCCTGCACCTGCGCCGAATCTGTTCCGGCATCTCGAAAAACCATACGAACCGGCACGGACAGACTCTCGGCATTGTGTGCTTCGACGGCCAGCCGAATGCCATCAACCAGAGCCTGCGTCAGCGGCGCGTTCTCGGCATCCAGAGGCAGCAGAATGCCCAGCGTGATCAGGCGTGCCTGCTGCTGACGCCGACGCAGCGCAACCTCGGCCAGGCTCCGCAGCTGGGTCGCCTCACGCTGATACCGACTGGTCGGATACCGACTGACAAACGTATCCACCCACGTAATCACATAGGCGTACTCGCCCATGCGATAGAGCGCCTTGGCGGCCATAATCCAGGCGGCCGTCGTCCGCCGGTGCGGAGGGTAAGCATCGATTACCCGCCGAAACTGTCGATAGGCCAATCCGTAGTCGCCCCGCTCAAAAGCCCGCAGCGCCTGCGTAAATTCGGTTTCGGCCGCCTCAATACGCGGAATCTCTAAAGGCTGAGCCCAGCCTCCGGCGCCCTGAAGCCCCAGCAGCAATCCTACCAGAAGCGTCTGTACCACATGCCTTCTCATTCCCACTCGATCGTTGCTGGCGGCTTGGAACTGATGTCGTAGACAGCCCGGTTGATGCCCCGCACTTCATTCACAATCCGGTTGGACACGTGGGCCAGAAACTCATGGGGCAGACGGGCCCAGTCGGCCGTCATCCCGTCCACGCTGGTAACGGCCCGCAGGGCACACACGTACTCATAGGTACGCTCATCGCCCATCACGCCCACCGTCTGCACCGGCAGCAGCACGGCAAACGCCTGCCACACCTGATCGTACAGTCCATGCCGCTGCAACTCCTCCATAAAAATGGCATCGGCCTCGCGCAGCAGATCCAGCCGTTCCTTCGTTACCGGACCAATCACCCGGACGGCCAGGCCCGGTCCCGGAAACGGATGGCGATGCAGAATCACCTCAGGGACCTGAAGTAAACGACCAATCACCCGCACCTCGTCTTTAAACAGCTCACGAAAGGGTTCGATGATTTCGAATTGGAGCTGTTCAGGCAGGCCACCTACATTGTGATGCGTTTTAATCGTGGCCGAAGGCCCACGAAACGAGACGCTTTCAATGACATCCGGATAGAGCGTGCCCTGCGCCAGAAAACGCGGCCGACGCCCCAACTCGCGAGTCAGCTCTTCCGTAGCCTGTTCGAAGACCTCAATGAATGTGGTCCCGATAATCTTGCGTTTCTGCTCGGGATCGACCACGCCTTCCAGACGGGACAAAAACAGCGCCCCGGCGTCAACAGCCTTAAGCCGTATATGAAAATGGTCCCGAAAGGTGGCGACGACCTGTTCCGCCTCTCCCTTACGGAGCAGACCATTATCCACAAAGATACAGGTCAGCTGATCACCCAGCGCCTGATGCAACAGCACGGCCGCTACCGACGAATCAACACCGCCCGAAAGGCCCAGCACCACGTGTTCATTTCCCACACGTCGCCGCACCTCGGCAATTTTTTCTTCAATAAACGAAGCGGGTGTCCAGTCTCCCCGGCATCCACAGATCTTCAGCGCAAAGTTCTGCAGAATCTGGCGGCCATAGTCGGTGTGTACTACTTCCGGATGGAATTGCACCCCATAGAGCGGACGAGCTACTGCCCGTACGGCCGCAATCGGTGCGTTCTCGGTGTGCGCAATGACTTCAAACCCTTCGGGCAAACGGGTCAGATGGTCGCTATGGCTCATCCAGACCGTGGTGCCGGAAGGTATACCGGCAAACAGATCGGACGCGTCATCAACCTGCAAGCGTGCCCGGCCGAACTCCCGGCGATCCGCTTGCTCAACCACCCCGCCCAGTGTCTGGGCCATAGCCTGCAATCCATAACAGATGCCCAGTACGGGCAGCGGCGACCCATCATCCCGACGCAGTTCCAGCATCTCGCGGGGCAGCTGCGGCGCATTCGGATCATAGACGGAACAGGGCCCTCCCGACAGAATCAGGCCCTTCGGGCGCAACGCGGCCACCTCTTCCGGCGAAAGGGTACAGGGATAAATTTCCGAATAGACGCCAGCTTCTCGCACGCGCCGCGCGATCAGCTGCGTATACTGAGACCCAAAATCCAGAATAACTATCTTTTCGTGCATAATCGCTCCGCCACTGCTCGGCTTACCCCACCATAGCCGCATAGTCTTCCGCCGTCAGGAGAGACTCCAGCTCGGAAGGATCTTTCAGGGCAATGCGGATCATCCATCCCTCCCCGTAAGGCGACTGATTGACCCATTCTGGATGATCCTGGAGTGCTTCGTTGACGGCAATGATGGTACCGGAAACCGGCATGTATAGCTCCGATACTGTCTTGACCGCTTCAACCGTACCGAAGACTTCATCTTTTGCCAGTTCGGTACCGACCGGCTGCAGCTCAACGTAAACGATGTCGCCCAGCTCTCGCTGGGCGAAGTCTGTAATCCCCACCGTGGCTTCTCTGCCATCGGCTTCCAGCCGCAGCCATTCATGTTCTCTGGTATAACGTAGCTCACGGGGAAACTCCATAACGCCTATCTGTTTGATTTTTCAGGAAGCCACCATCTCAGGCCTGTCAGGCCGGCTCAGGTTCCAGCCGAAACGATTCCAGAAACCGTGTGTCGAACCGTCCGGCTTGAAAATCCGGATGCTCCAGCAACTGGCGATGAAACGGTATGGTCGTGCGCACTCCTTCAATGACAAATTCTTCCAGAGCTCGCAGCATCCGACGGATAGCCTGCTGACGTGTAGGCGCCCGCACAATCAGCTTGGCAATCATCGAATCGTAGTAGGGGGGAATCACATAGCCTGCATACACATGCGTGTCGAGTCGCACGCCGGGGCCTCCGGGCGGATGAAACACGGTGATCTTACCCGGCGAAGGGCTGAAGTTTTTAAATGGATCTTCGGCGTTGATTCGACACTCAATGGCGTGTCCTTCGATCTGGACGGTTGTCTGGGAGGGCAGTGGCTCGCCCATGGCGATGCGCAATTGCTGCTCAATCAGGTCGAAGCCGGTCACCTCCTCGGTCACGGGATGCTCGACCTGAATCCGCGTATTCATCTCCATAAAGTAAAAGTTACGGTCGGCATCGACCAGAAACTCGATGGTGCCGGCGCCTTCGTAGTTGACGGCCTGAGCGCCTCGGACGGCTGCCTCTCCCATACGACGCCGCAGGTCTTCATCCACAATGGGCGAAGGGGCCTCTTCCAGCAGCTTTTGATGGCGTCGTTGAATGGAGCACTCTCGTTCGCCCAGATGAATCACATTGCCTTTTCCATCGCCCAGTACCTGGATCTCTATATGGCGGGGCTGGACGATAAACTTTTCCAGATAAACGTCAGGTCGTCCAAAGGCCGCCTCGGCCTCGCTACGTGCCGCATTAAACTGTCGCTCGAAGTCTTCCTCCCGTTGCACTACCCGCATTCCGCGTCCTCCACCTCCGGCCGCCGCCTTGAGCATCACCGGATAGCCAATTTCTGCGGCCACTTTCAGCCCCTGCTTCACATTCTCAATCACACCATCCGATCCGGGCACGACGGGCACGCCCGCCTTACGCATGGTTTCCTTTGCCAGGCTTTTGTCGCCCATCAGACGAATGGCTTCCGGCGAAGGCCCGATAAACTTCAGGCCATGATCGGCACAGATGGCGCTGAAGTCTGCATTCTCTGAAAGGAAACCATAGCCTGGATGGATGGCGTCGGCACCGGTGACCTCGGCGGCCGCAATAATACGGTCGATACGCAGGTAGCTTTCCGAAGAAGGAGGTGGGCCGATGCAGACGGCCTCGTCTGCGAAGCGCACGGGGAGCGAATCGCGGTCGGCTGTCGAATAGATCACGACCGTCTTGAGGCCCAGTTCGCGGCAGGTGCGAATCACCCGCAGGGCAATCTCTCCCCGGTTGGCAATCAGAACCTTGCGAATCACGGCTGCTCAGTCGAGGGCGATGACGAAGAGTGGCTGGTCGTACTCAACCGGTTGAGCGTTCTCGACCAGAATCTCCTTGACCACGCCGGCCACCTCGCTTTCGATCTCGTTCATGAGCTTCATCGCCTCAATGATGCAGAGTACATCGCCGGGTTTGACCCGGTCACCCACTTCCACGAACGGATCAGCATCAGGAGCCGGTGCCCGATAAAAAGTACCCACGATCGGCGCCCGCACAACACAGGTTTTCTCTTGCGCGCTGGTGGCGGTGGTGGCGCCATCGGCGCGCTGTTCGGCCTGCACAGCGGGTGCTTTGGTGGCAGGTCCCGGATTGGCACCAGGCTCGGCCGAGGCAGCTACCGACTGCACTGCGGGAGCCGGCGCTGGCATAGGCTGCGGTGCACCATACGGCATTGCATAGGTCGGGATAGCCGCCGACTGCATCACAATGGTTGGCGCACTTTTGCGAATAACCAGCTTGAAGTCGTCTTCCTCAATTTCCACCTCCGCCACACCGCTTTCAGCGACAATTTTCAGCAATTCGCGAATGCGTTCCAGATCCATGGTAGGGCTGGGGATGGTTCAGGGGAGGATCAGCCAGCCTCGGCTGTAGCCACACGCGTGATGTACGCGCCCGTTTCGGTGTTTACACGGACCACGTCGCCTTCATTGATGAAAAGCGGAACCTGGATGACGGCGCCACTCTCCAGCTTGGCCGGCTTCGAGCCGCCTGTGGCCGTATCTCCACGAACGCCGGGTTCGGTTTCGACCACACGCAGCTCTACATGTTTGGGAATCTCGACGGTAACGGGCGTCTCCGTCTCGGCATGCACCAGCACGTCGGCCTCCCCACCCTCCTTCAGAAACGCACGTCGGGGGACCATTTCGGGCTGAATCGTTATCTGTTCATAGGTCTCCAGGTTCATGAAGTGCATGCCCAGTTCGTCCTCATAAAGAAACTGGTGAGGCCGGCGCTCGATACGGGCTGTCTCAACGCGCTCACCTGCACGGAAGGTATTATCGACGACCTGTCCCGTACGCACGTTTTTCAGCTTCGTGCGCACGAAGGCCCCTCCCTTACCGGGTTTAACGTGTAGAAACTCCACGATCTGCCACAGATCGCCCTTCCAGACGAGCACCAACCCGTTTCGGAAATCGCTCGTATCAGCCATAGGTATCGCAGCGTTCGTTCTTTGCGAAAGCACTTCTGCGGCAAGTCAATATAGGTAGCCTGCCAACCCAGTGTCAATCAAGCAGGATCGGATCAGCAGACATGGAGCAAACCTTCGCGCCGCGGTTTCGTCTCCCTCCTCATGGATATTTCATTGTAGAAACCGCGCTCCATCGGCTATCGGTATGGTTTTTCATGGCGAAGTACGGCCATCAGATCGGTGACCCCCACGGGGCCGTGCCGGTAGAGAAACGGTTCACCATAGGTAGCCCCGATCTGATAGCCGTAGGTGCGGGCCCGTGCTTCGATCCACTGAAGAAAAGCTGGGTTCGATACAAACGTTTCCGGCTCCTCGTCGTCTGCCTCATACGCTGGATGGTAAAACTGAGAGCGGAAGGCGCGGAGCGCCTCAAGACGCTGTGGCCATACCTCGGTAACATCGACCACAAGGGTGGGCTCAAAGGGTACGGCCTGCATATAGTGGAGCACATGGTGGGGCCGCCAGGGTTCCTGGGGCGTCCCGTCGGGCTCGAAGGTCTCAACACGCCGTAGTCCGGCCAGGAATAGCGCCGAAGCCGCCAGACGAGCCGCAGCGCCATGATCAGGATGGCGGCATGCCGGTGCATTAATGAGCACGATATGGGGCCGATAGCGCCGCACAGCCTGCACAACGGCCAGCCGTTGCTCCCAGGAGTCTTCCAGGCGTCCATCGGGTAATCCCAGGTTTTCGCGTGCAGCCAGCCCGATGATACGGCCGGCCTCGAAAGCCTCCTGCAGGCGTCCTTCCGGTGTGCCGCGTGACCCCAGCTCGCCTCGCGTAAAATCCACGATACCTACCCGATAGCCCTGCCGCACCAGCAGGCACAACGTACCTCCCGCACACAGCTCTACGTCGTCAGGATGGGCTGCCAGCGCCAGGACGTCAAGGGGCCGGCCGCGCTCCGGATCCTCAATGAGCACTACGCGCCGATCTTCCATATGCGTTCCTGGCCAATTAGCTTACCACGAAGTTGATGATGCGACCCGGCACATAAATGGCTCGCCGGATCGTCTTGCCGTCAATGTAACGGGCCACGTTCGCGTGCTGACGCGCAATTGCCAGGGCCGTTTCCTGGTCAGCCTCGGCCGGAATGCGCACGGTTGCCCGTACCTTGCCGTTCACCTGCACGGCAATCTCCACTTCTTCCACCTTCAGATAGGCCTCGTTGACCGCAGGCCATGGCTCATAGGCCAGCGACTGGGTATGGCCCAGACGCTCCCAGAGCTCCTCAGCAATATGCGGGGCAAAGGGACTGAGCATAAGCACGAACGGCTCGGCGATAGCGCGGGGGAACGTGTCCCACCGGTTGGCTTCGTTGACGAACTCCATCATTGCGGCAATCGCCGTGTTGAAGCGCATGGCCTCGATGTCGTCCGTCACCCGGCGGAGCGTCTGGTGCAACACGCGAAGCTGCACGCGCGTGGGCTCGCCTTCATCTACCCGGAGCGTACCATCTTCGCTGTTGATGTAAAGCCGCCAGACCCGGTTCAGGAAGCGGTGGACTCCTTCTACCCCCCGCGTACTCCACGGCTTAACCTGCTCCAGCGGCCCCATAAACATCTCGTAAAGCCGGAGGGAGTCGGCACCGTACTGAGCGATAACCTCGTCAGGATTGACGACATTCCCCCGGCTTTTGCTCATTTTGTAGGCGCGGGCCTCCACGCGAATCTCCGGATGGGCCTTGAGCACAAAGAAGTCCCCTCGTTTTTCAACTTCAGCCTCTTTCTGCTTGACCGCCTCCAGCTTTTCGCCGGTGCGCACGTCTACGCCATCGTCCACGTGCTCGGCCGACACCCAGCGGCCTTCCGCATTCCGAAAGGCCGTATACTCCATCTCACCCAGAATCAGGCCCTGATTGACCAGTTTCATGAAGGGCTCGGGCGTGGAGACCAGCCCCAGATCATAGAGCACTTTGTGCCAGAACCTGGCATAGAGCAGGTGTAACACGGCGTGCTCGGCACCGCCCACGTAGAGATCGACGGGCATCCAGTACCGCTCCTTTTCCGGATCGACAAAGCGCTCCTCGTTATGCGGATCAATATAACGTAGATAGTACCAGCAGGAACCGGCCCACTGCGGCATGGTGTTCGTCTCGCGGTGAAAGTTTTTGATCTCGACGCCGGGCGGCGGTTCCACACCGGGTTTGAGCAATCGGACGTTCCCTTCGGGGGTCACCCAGCCTTTGACCCGAACCCAGTCAACGGCGCGGGCAAGGGGTGGCTGAGGCTCGGCTTCTGGATCAGACACCGGTTGAGGCCGAAAGTCTTCCAGATCGGGCAGTTCGACTGGCAACTCCGACTCGTCAAGTGGGTAAGTGCGGCCTGTCCGACGTCCCTCTTCATCCACCTCGTGCACGATAGGGAACGGCTCCCCCCAGTAACGCTGTCGACTGAAGAGCCAGTCGCGTAGCCGATACTGTACCGAACGCTTCCCCAGTCCCCTACGCTCAAGCCATGCGACAATCACCCGCTTGGCTTCTTCGTTATACAGGCCGTTCAACGACACCTCGTCGTTGGCCGAGTTAACATGCGGCCCATCGCCTTCATAAGCCCCTTCCGCAAGATCCCCCCCCTCGACCACCTCAACGATGGGCAGGTTATACTTGCGTGCAAACTCCCAGTCACGCTGATCGTGGCCAGGCACCGCCATGATGGCACCTGTCCCGTAATGTCCAAGCACGTAATCGGCGATCCAGATGGGAATCTGCTGGCCGGTAGCCGGGTTGATGGCATAGCCCCCGGTAAAGACGCCGGTCTTTTCGCGGGCCAGCTCGGTACGTTCCAGATCTGACTTCTGTTGCGCCTGTTGCCGGTAAGCTTCCACCTCCGTCCGATGAGCGTCGGTGGTAATCTGATCCACCAGGGGATGCTCGGGCGCCAGCACCATGTAAGTGGCCCCAAAAAGCGTATCGGGCCGGGTCGTAAAGACCCGAATGCGTGCATTCAGTCCCACGACCGGAAATTCGATCTCGGCTCCCTCCGACCGACCGATCCAGTTACGCTGCATCTCCTTGATGCTCTCGGGCCAGTCGAGCAGCTCCAGGTCCTCAAGCAACCGATCGGCGTAGGCTGTAATGCGCAGCATCCACTGGCGCATGGGACGGCGATACACAGGATAGCCCCCCCGCTCCGATTTGCCGTCGATCACCTCTTCGTTAGCCAGCACGGTCCCGAGCGCCGGACACCAGTTGACCGGAACCTCGGCCTCGTAGGCCAGCCCTTTCTTATAGAGTTGCAAAAAGATCCACTGCGTCCATTTGTAATAACGGGGATCGGTCGTGTTAACTTCGCGATCCCAGTCGTACGAGAAACCCAGGCTTTTCAGTTGTGCCCGAAAGCGCGCAATGTTGCGCTCGGTCGTAAGGCGCGGATGTGTATTTGTCTCGATCGCATACTGCTCGGCGGGTAGCCCGAAGGCATCCCATCCCATTGGATGGAGCACGTGGTAGCCCTTCATGCGTCGGTACCGGGCCATAATGTCGGTGGCCGTATAGCCTTCGGGATGCCCTACGTGTAGCCCGGCCCCGCTGGGGTAGGGAAACATATCGAGCACATAGTACTTGGGCCGGGTAGGGTCGAAGCCCGGCTCTCCGGGACCAGCTGTCCGAAACGTCTTGTGCTCCTCCCAATAGCGCTGCCACTTCTTTTCAATCTCCTTAAAAGGGTATCCGGCCATAGCCCTGTTTTAGCTGCGCAGTGTCTTGTCAGAAGCAGGGGCAATATACGCTACGAGTCGAGCGATTGTTTATTGAGAACATGTACAAAAGGCCCCTGGCGGGGCCTGTGGGATGACCTCGGAGATGACTGATCGATCACCGAAAAGCCACCCCCAGTATAAGGGAGAAGTTTCGGTTTTTTACATCATCCGTCCGGGGGGCCCTGCGGTCGATTTTCGTAAGGCCCAGGTAGTAGCGTCCGGCAAGAAACACCTCCCGCATCAACCCGCGTTGCACCGGCAGTCCCAGCTCCACTCCCCCTACACCGCCCAGATCAAAGGCCCGAAGCATTGCGTCAGCGTCCTGTTCGTTGATTTCAGTATTAAGCCGAACGGAGAACTGGGGACCGGCCATGAAGCGCAGGATACCGTTACCAGGCGGTACGGCGACACGCATCAGCAGGGACAGGGTTGTATAGCTGATGCGCACGCGCGCATCGTCCGGTGCAAACGGGGCTCCTCTCACCCGCTTTCCTCCCTTTACTTCGTACCAGAGTTCTGGTTGAAGCGCCAGCAGATCGTTCAGCGGATAGCGCAGAAAGGCGCCGGCCGAAAATCCTGGCCGATAGGCCGCACTGCCCAGGTCTTCACCGACGAACGTAGCCTGCACCCATCCGGAAGCAAATCCAATCAGAGGGTCCGGTTGGGCCTGCAGCACGTGCGCTCGCATGAGCGCAAAAATAAGCAGCAGGACAGCTCCTGACCAGCGAGTACGCATGGCTGCTTCCGGTCTGATTCGACATACCAACGATCCGCTTGATCCTCGTTAGGCCGAAAGCGTTTCCAACCACTTTTAACAACGTTGTTAATTTTTTGCAGCCCCCGCGTTGATCCACCGGGCAAAACGCTCAATTTCGTGGCTCAAGCGCGTACGCAGCGGCTCAAGACGGGGCTCGTGACGTTGCGTGGCCAGCATCAGCAGAGCGCGGTGAAAGCGCAGCTGTGCTTGAGGACCGGCGCTGAGCGCACGCCGACCGGGTCCCTCTGCAAAGACATCAACTCCAGCCTGTAGGCTCTGGTTGATTGTCCACAGGTTATGCAGCTTATCAGCCAGACTAATGGCTATAGCGGCTGGTGGCGCAGTCTGCAGGCGCGCCAGGTAATCAGCCTTGCGTTCTTCCCAGCTCCGTCGTCGTCCCTGTTCGTCGAATTTTTGTTCACTCACGGCATACACCAGCCGGGCTACTGCCTCGCCCATACGCGCCCGCAGCACCTCATAGCGAAGCTGCTGACCATGGCGGTTTGTATCTTCCAGCGCATCATGCAAAAAGGCAGCGGCCACGGTTACGTCATCCCACCCGGCCCGGTCCACCAGTAGCGCTACTGTGGTCAAGTGCGCCATCACGGGCACAGGTACAAGGTCGTCAGCGTCGGGCGCCGGCATCAGGGGCGGTCGCCATTGACTTTTGCGATAGGTGCCATCGTGCCAGCGCGCTGCCAGCTCAATGGCCTGTTCTACCAGGGGACTGAACAGGGCGCGTCCGGTTTGCTCGTCTACACCCGCCATATCCTCACAGATTTTTCATAGATATATTACCTGGAGCGCCGAGGTGTCCAGCGAAAGGGTATGCAGCAGCTGTTGCGGCAGCTCAAGTCCATATTTGCCCAGGAAATACACTGGGGAGAGCACGCGTTCTTGCAGCACGCCCTTGGGGAACAGGCTGTTCCGTGCGCGCACGATCTGATCGCGGAGCGTTGCTTCACGGCGTTTGCCTGCCCGGAGCACACGCTTCCGGAACTGATCCAGCTCGTGTTCCAACCTGGTAGTCCAGGCCTCCGTAGCCGGTCCCAGCGAAGGGTCCACCCGTTCTACGAGCGGCCGCAACCGTGTACCCAGCACGCGAAATTGCTGTCGCGCTTCTTCAAGGGCTGCTTCCAGCTCTCCGTCGAGCTGCGCCTGCACCAGCTGATGAAAAAGTCGATCAGGATCCTCCTGTAGCGCTTCGGGGCGTACATGATAGCGCTGGAGCCACCGAGCGATTCGGGGTTCCACCAGCATCACCAACGCCCGGGGATAGACCAGGGGCATGGGGATTTCGGCCCATTCATACAGCGGTTTGAGCTGAGCCCAGTACGCAACCTCTGCCGGTCCTGCCACATACGCCAGCGTGGGCAGCAACCAATCCTGGTAAAGGGGACGCAGCAGAACACCCGGACTGAAACGCTCGGGCCTCTCCTGAAGCAGCCGCAGTGCTTCCGTACGGGACAATACCTGGTTTTCGTTCCGCAGGCGGAACCCTGTTGGCTCTACTTCCAGCGGAATACGCTGGCGATCTGTCAGCAAGAACAGCTTCAAGGGGCGCGTTCGTACCTGCACATGATAGTGGGCCGCCAGTGCCTGGCTGACCGCTTCAAGCCGGCGGTGCGCCGTCTCCCAGTCGGTTAACTCGCGCTCAAACAGCGGCCGGGCCAGGGCCTTCAGACGGGCATCGCCCGGGTCTATCAACACCAGACCAACGTCTTCGGGCATCCATCGCTTCAACAGACGGGCAAAGGCATCCTGAAAGGTAACGCCTGGCCGATAGGTTTCGCGCAGTAATGCCAGCAGCGGTTCTCGGAAGTCCGTGGGCGGCAACAGGTCCGCCAAGGCTTCCAACAACGCTTGAATGCTTTCAGGAAAGGTCAGTCGTCCCACCGGACCTGCATACGTGCCGTCGGGATGCTCCAGCCGTAGCGTAACGGGCTCAGTTCCTTTGAGCACCGTCACCGACGCGACCTCTTCGTAGTCGTGATCTTCACCGGCCAGCCAGAAGATGGGCACCACCGGGCGCCTCAGTTCATCCGTCAGCGTCTGGGCCAGCTTGACCAGCGTCAGGGCTTTGTAGAGGGTAAAGAGCGGTCCCCCGAACAGACCTACCTGCTGCCCCGCGACAACGACCACGCTTTCCGGATCGCGCAGTGCTTCGATTTGCTTTCGCGTAGGGGCATCCAAGCCCCACCGCTCATGCTGAGCCAGCAGTACCTGTACCAGCGTCTCCCGGTCGCGGGGATGTGCCGCGGTGCGCTGGGCCAGCTCGCGACGCACCGAGGGCTTCCGATAGTCGCCCGCATAAAAGGCTGCCAGCGATTCATACGCCGTGGCATAGCGCACAAACAGCGACGACAGCCCGTGCAGCACGGTTAATGGCACACGTTCGTGCACCTGTACCTGCCCATTGGTTTCCATGAGAAACGGTGTGGATTGCATGAAACACAAAAAGCGAAGCTTCACGGCGACTCCGACCGGAAAGCTTCGCTTCTATGTTGCCAAAACACGAGCGCGCGTATCAGTTCTGGCCCTGCTCCTTTTTCAGGCGGGCAATCTCGTCACGCAACTGAGCGGCTCGTTCGTAATCTTCCTCTTCGATGGCCTTTTCCAGCATCTTCTGCAGACGCTCCAGACGCGACATGGGAGGCTCAGGCGCTGCTTCTTCATCCGGTTCGCTACTCACCGGAAAGCCGGCACCCTCTTCGGTGGGAATGCCGGCTTCCTCCATTACGGCAGGCGCTACAAAGATCGGTGCGTCCACCCGCACCGCCAGAGCCACCGCATCGCTTGGCCGGGCATCCAGTTGTCGCTCGCGTCCGTTGTGCACAAAACGAATCTTCGCATAAAACGTCCCGTCGCGCAATTCATCAATCACAATACTGAGCACTTCCGCCCCCACCGCTTCGAACAGGTCGCGCAACAGGTCGTGCGTCATCGGACGCGGCGGCTGAATCTTTTCAAGCTCCAGGGCAATAGCCTGCGCTTCAAATGCTCCGATAATGATGGGTAGCCGGCGATTGCCTTCGATTTCGCCTAAGACCAGCGCATACGCACCCCCGCTGGTGGGACTGGTCGAAAGCCCGACAATGTCAACCTGGATCAATTCCATCGCGCACGCGCAAACGGTTAACACAAAACAACTACAGGGCCTCCGGCTGCGCGACCTGTGCTCATAGGGTCTCGTCGCCGGCAAGCGCCTTCTTCAACGCGGCCATAAAAGCCCGGTTCTCTTCTGCCCGACCCGCATTGACCCGCACGAATCCCTGCAACTCAGGGTAACCGCTCATGTTGCGAATCAGAATCCCTTCTCTCGCCAGACGTGCAAGCAGGGCGCCGGGTTCCAGCGGTGTCCGAAAGATTACAAAGTTGGCCTGAGAGGGTACAGGATTGACGTCGGGCAGTGCAGCCAGCTCCCGGTAAAGCCACTGCACGCCCGCTTTGATCTCAGCAATGCGTTGTTGCACCAGCTCCAGATTACGCAGCAGCGTCAGCGCTACCGTCTCGGCCAGCCGATCCACCATGAACGGAATACGTGCTTTATAAAGCTCGCGCACCACATCCGGATGTCCAACCAGATAACCCAACCGTAAACCGGCCAGTCCAAACGCCTTCGAAAACGTGCGAAGCAGCAATACGTGCGGATAGCGATCCAACAAGGACCGAGCTCCTTTCCCATCGGCAAACTCCACGTACGCCTCATCGATCAACACCAACCCTGGAGCGGCTTCCACTACGGCGGCAATGTCCGCCAGCCTCATAGCACAGCCGGTCGGGTTGTTAGGCGAGGTCAGAATCACCAGGGCGGGTTGCTGCTGCCGGATCGCTGCTAACAATCCATCCACGTCAAAATGCAAATCGGCACGAGGCGGTACCGTGTGGACACGGCCGCCATGCAGGCGTACAATCATTTCGTAGAGCGAGAACATAGGCCGCGGTAGCACGACCGGGGTACCCTCATCAATCACAGCGAGCCCCACCGTGAAGGCCAGCTCATTTGAGCCATTACCTACGATCACCCCCTCCGGGGTCCAGTTCAGGAAGTCGGCCAGTGCCTGCCGCAACCGTTCTGGATGCTCAGCCGGATAGCGATTAAAGGGAAGTGCCCAGAACGCCTCCAGCACCTCGCGCTTAAGTGGCTCAGGGAGATCCCAGGGGCTTTCATTCTGGTTCAGTTTGATCGGTGCCTCAGGAGGGGCTCCCACGGCATAGGGCTTTCCCTGCCGCACAGCAGGTCGAATACTCGCCAGCGCCTGCGATAACGTATCCACTTCAGGAATCATAGCTCCTGGTCTGTTGGCGTAGACGAACGCACGGCAGAAGCCGACGCTTGTTCCGAGAGGCGAGTCAGCCGCACAGCGATGGCCTGCGCATGGGCCGGAAGCGCCTCGGCCGCTGCAAAGCGCATAATGCGGGGCCCTGTCTTTCGCAATCGTTCTGCTGTATACGCAATGATGGACTGGCTCCGGACAAAGTCATCGACGCTCAGCGCCGAAGCGTAACGGGCCGTCCCTCCGGTGGGCAATACATGATTGGGACCGGCAAAGTAATCTCCGACCGGCTCTGTAGAGAACGGTCCCAGAAAGATCGCACCAGCATGTCGGATATGAGGCAGGATCTCCCAGGGATCGCGTACCATAAGCTCCAGATGTTCGGGTGCCAGTTCGTTGACAACGGCACAGGCCTCCGTCATCGAAGGTGTCACAATACAAGCACCATAACGGGCCAGCGACACTTCCAGGATAGCCCGGCGCGGAGCTTCGACGACCATACGCTGCACACACGCCCGAACCGCCTCGGCCAGCAAGGCATAGGGCGTGACCAGCACGGCCGATGCCCGTTCGTCATGCTCAGCCTGCGACAGTAGATCAGCCGCTACAAACTCAGGATCGGCCGTATCGTCGGCCAGCACCACAATCTCGCTGGGCCCGGCCACAGCATCAATATCCACGTGGCCAAAAACCATTTTCTTGGCCAGGGCTACGTACGCATTGCCGGGACCCACAATCTTGTCAACACGCGGGATGGTTTCGGTGCCAAAGGCCAGGGCAGCCACTGCCTGCGCCCCGCCTACCGCATAGACATGCCGGATGCCCAGGTAATATGCCGTAGCCAGCACCAATGAATGCGGCCGTCCTGAAGGTCCTGGTGGCGATACCAGATGCAGTGTGTCCACACCAGCTACCTGCGCCGGAATGGCATTCATCAGCAGGCTGGACGGATAAAAAGCACGCCCTCCGGGCACGTAGAGCCCAACGTGCTCTAACGGCACGATGCGTTGTCCCAGGATCACACCATCCCCGTCCTCGACAAACCAGGACGTACGTCGCTGATGCTCATGAAAGCGTCGGATATTATCGGCCGCTTCCGCAATAATTTCCTTGAGCTCCGGATCCATGGCGGCATAGGCCGCTGCCAGCTCTGCTTCCGGTACCCGGATCGGATCCGGCCGTACCCCATCAAACCGTTCCGTCAGCTCCAGTAGCGCCGCATCCCCGCGCTGTCGCACCTGCACCAGAATTTCCTGCACGACCCGCTCGACCTCTGGATCAAACGTACTACCTCGCGTCCAGCGTACCGAAAGACGTTCGGCTCGCTTATCGTAGGGGACAATAGGAAGCAGCTCCATTGTCTGTAGCCTCCTGGTATTAAAACAAAAAGCCGGCAATGCCGGCTTTTTTTAAGAAGATCTCAAGCTTACAACCATCTCATTCGGCCGCCTCGTTATCCTTCGAACGCCGCGGCGCCAGCGGCAGCTCCGGAAGATCTTTGAAGTCGTAGTCCGGCAGATATTCCTCTCGAATATGCTGTACGACTTCGTGAATGGCGGCAATAAACTTCCCAAAATCCTCCTTGTAAAGGAAGATTTTGTGCTTCTCGTAGCGATTGTCGCCGACACGCTTGCTCTCGGTAATCGTGATAAAATAGTCATCCCCGGAGCGCGTCGGCTTCACATCAAAAAAGTAGGTGCGCTTACCCGCCGGTACGCGCTTGGAGTATACCTCTTCCCGATATCTGCCGTCCTGGGGAGCGCGCTGTTCCTGCATGTCGGTGTACGAACTACCCGAGGGCGCTCCTTCGTACCCGTAATCAGTGTGCTGTTCGTAGCTCATGAACATCCCTTCGCTGCTTCACAGACATACATACATCACTCAATCCCTCGCTGCCACCGGATAGCAGCAGCGATCGGCCTTAAATATGCAAACAAATCTTCAGAAACTCAATGCCTCTCCTGATTTTTTATGGGTTCATCTGTCAATTCTGAAATTTCTTTGCAGATTGTTGACGCAAGAGCCCACGTATCAATTGTTCCAGGTGGTCACGCACCTGCCGCCCTACCTTCAACACTTCTTCGTGCGTAAGGGGGCCGGCCTGCAAGCCAGCCGCCATATTGGTAATGGTAGAGATGCCCAGCACCTTCATCCCTAACCGGCAGGCCTCAAGTACTTCAGGCACGGTGCTCATCCCCACCGCATCGGCTCCCATGCGGCGATACATGCGGATTTCGGCTTTGGTCTCATAGCTGGGCCCCAGCGTCCATAGATAGACCCCCCGTTGGGTTGGAATGCCTCGACGTAACGCAACGGCTTCAGCGTCCTCCAGCCAATCTCGGTCGTAGGGCCGACTCATATCCGGCGCACCGCGCATCAGCGGCTGCAGACCGTCGAGCTGCCCCACCAGCGGACTGTGAAACGCCGCATTGATATGATCGACGATAAACATAAGCGTACCAGGTCGAAAATGGGGATTTAAGCCTCCGGCTGCATTCGTCACGATCAACCGGCGCGCGCCCAGCGCATGAACGAGCCGCACGGGCAACGTAACCATCTGTGCAGCATAGCCCTCGTAGCAGTGCAGGCGTCCCTGAAGCACCACCACCCGACAGCCTTCCAGTCGGCCAAACACCAGCCGTCCGGCATGGCCGGATACGCTCGGGGCCGGATACCCCGGGATCTTCCGGACGGGCACTTCGAGGGCCTGCGTCACCGATTCAGCCAGGGCTCCCAGCCCGGATCCCAGAATCAGGGCTACCTCGGGCGTTTCGTGTAGCCTGGGACGCAGCCAGTCCAAGGCAGCCTGTAGCGAACGCTCAACCTGTCGCATCATGCCCTGCGTCTTTCACTGCCAGTAAAATGGCGGTCAGATCATCGGTTGGCTCGTTCGTACGAGTGAGGCCCTGCAGCAGATCCTGCAACGAGGCAAGTGCTGCTTCAGGTGCGCGTTTTTCGCGGCTATGATCACGCAACCACTGGTGCAGTTGTTCGATCCCCCAGGACTTCGCTGTTGAAACGGCCCGTTCGGTAAGACCGTCGGTATAGAATAACACGCGGTCGCCTGTCTCCAGATGCAGGGTGCACGCTGTCAAAGCGGCTGCAAACGGTTCGGTGTCGGCCAGCCCGATCCCCATCCCCGAAGGCCGGAGCTCCTGTACCTGTCCCGCACAGGCCCGGTAATATAGCACCGGTGGATGTCCGGCTCGCGCCAGGGTTAAGGTGCGTTGCGCGGGATCCAACAGGCCGTAAACCATGGTGACAAACACGCCACGGGGTGCCTGCGCCCGGAAAAGCTGGTTCAGATAACAGAGTACCCCGACAGGTTCCTGCACCAGCATACTGAGTGCCCGGACATGTCCCTTGATGAGTGTCATAAAGAAGGCCGCCTGGATTCCCTTGCCGCTTACGTCACCGATCACAATGGCCAGCCGTCCATCCGGCAGCGTAAATACGTCGTAGTAGTCTCCGCCTACCTCGTAGGCAGGCTGACAGAGAGCTGCTATGGCAATACCCGGAACTTCGGGAAGCCTCTGGGGCAGTAGCGAAGCCTGTGCCTGACGGGCAATTTCCAGCTCCCGCTCCAACCGCTCCTGTCGGGCCAGCTCCTGCAGATAGACGGGGATATAACGGGGCAGTTCGTTTGCGGAGCGACGACTACGAAGCCCGACACTGCCCACCACACCCACCGCTCCCAGCATGCCCAACACAATCCAGGCCTCCACCCCCAGAGGCCCACCCGACGTCGTCCAACCCGGCACACTGTGCCATAGCAGCCAGGCGGTTACGGCCCCTACTCCGCTGCTGACCGGTTCATAGCGCCAACAGGCCCACCCCAGTACCATCCCCCATAGGGCATGCACAACCAGCTCTAACCCCACCTCACTAAGATCGACAGCACTGACGCCGATCAGCGCCAATAGCAGAGCCAGCAGGCCTATCACCCAACCTGGCCCCTGCCGGACAAACCGGGCCCCAACGGCCAGCAATACATAGGTCAGCAGCATGCCCAGCCATATGGAAGATCCCAGCCACACGATCGCCTGCATTCCAGGCCATGGGAGCATCCAGGCATTTGCTTCCAGGCGCAGGCCAACCCGGGGCCAGAACCAGAGCAGTGTAACTGTTACCCCCAGTAGCAGTCCACCCAGCGCCAATCCACGCAGTAGGGTCGCTCCGACAACGACGTTACGCACCTATCCATTGCGCAGTAGCGCCAGCACGGTCAGTTTCTTCGGCCACCGGTCCCGCGCCAGCGCGTCGGACGCACTCCCTGCCACAAACAAAGCAACGACGCCAAACACTCCCACCACCAGCATCGAAACGAGCAGGATCATCCCTCGGAGCCAGGGATTGACGATCTGCATCATTATGCCCGGTAAAGCAGCTGCCAGCGTAGCGATCGTAAAGACCAATCCTCCCAGCACAGCATCTCGGAGGGGGCCCTGCGTATCAATCAGGCGACGCTGCAATCGCTGCAGAAACACCAACAGCAGCCAGAGACCAAGCAGCACGTAGCACAATACAGCCAGCCCGCCCTGTATCTCATGTGCCGAAAATTTTCCATTCCTGCGCCGCGGCGGACCTTCGCTGAAAGGATCCACTTCTCGCAGGGATACCGACGCCCACTGTACCTCCAGCAAGCGTAACTGGCCGGTAGCTGCCGACACCACCCGTACCGTCACCGAATCGCCCGTTGGCGCCCGACCGCGGAAGTGCACCACTACCTGCTGCGATCTTCCCGGCGCGGCCTGCAATCCAACAGAGTCCGGCTTCAGGGAGAGCACGGCACCTATCGTCTGCTGCAGATGATAGCGCGCCAGCGCGACGGCTGTAGCCGGACCGGCCCGCTCAAGCGATACCGTAGCCAGTGTGTCGAACGCGCCTGGCAAGGCACCCCACGACGCTCGGGGATCAAAGCCATCCGTTCCGAGACCGACCGCCGCCCGTGCAGCCAAATCTTCGCCTGCTAAATTCGGTCCCCTAAAGGCCCAGATCGTTCCGTCTCCGGCAAGTACTACCTGCCACTGCAGACCGTCCACTTCATCGGGCTGATATACCACCCAGCGATAGGCCGGCAACCAGGGCATCGCCTCTAACCGACGTACCAGCTCGCGCCGTCCCCAACGCTCTTGCCAGGAGTCCAGCAGTGCGGTTGTACGTCGCAGTACCACAATCACCGCACTCGTATCGACCTGGTATCCCCGACGCTCCAGAAATGCCAGGGCACGCTGTCGAACAGCCTCGGCCGGAAGCACACGACGCAGCGCCACATCGGGATGCTACCGGGGCAACAGCCATATTCCCAGCACCCATCCGATCAATCCGGCTACCGCCAGCACAAGATCTGACCCTGCCAGGCGT
This sequence comes from Rhodothermus sp., assembly GCA_030950375.1. Classification (GTDB taxonomy): domain Bacteria; phylum Bacteroidota; class Rhodothermia; order Rhodothermales; family Rhodothermaceae; genus Rhodothermus. The sequence continues at coordinate 46,090 of JAUZRN010000032.1, forward strand.
CGTCTGTTCATCGCGCGGAGGCATTTAGAATACGATAGTTACGCACTCCCCATTGGATCTGCTCGACCGCCACCCGGATGATCGTCAGAATAGGAATGGCCAGCAACATCCCCACAATACCGGCCAGCTGGGCACCCACCAGTACGGCGAACAGGATAATGAGCGGGTGGGCTCGCGCTGCTCGCGAAAAGATCAGCGGTTGAAATAGTATGTTATCCGCTATCTGCGTCAACCCCATCGCAATGAGCACCTCCGGCACCATGGAAAAGTCGCCGGTCTGGGCAATGCCTACCAGCGTCCCGGCCAGAAAGCCAATCAGCGGGCCAAAATACGGGATCGTGTTGGCAATACCCGTAAAAAGTCCTACGGCCACCGCAAAACGCAATCCGACCAACGCCAGCAACACACTGGCCAACGTGGCTACCGACAGGCTCTGCAACAAGAGCGCTCGAAAATAGCGGCCGACGTTGGCGCCCAACTTATCCAGCACCGCCAGGGTCAGCTCAAAGTAACGATTGGGTACCAGTCGAAGCAGCGAACGCCGCAGCCGCGATCCATCTTTGAGCGCAAAAAAGGTTACAAAGGGAATGACCAGTACGGCATAAAACAGATTGGCAAACAGATCCAGTACCGATCCGATCGTGCTGGCCAGCTGTCGTTCGCGAATCAGCGTCTCGAAGCCCTGTTGCAGGGCTTCCATCAAGGTGCCCGGCTGCATGGGAAAGAACCGGCTCAACCATTGTTCGAACTGTGTAATGGCTCCCTGCAGTGCTTCGAGAGAGATCAACTGCGACAACTCGGCAAGCTGGTGAGCCAGAAACGGCACCAGCGAGGTAAAAGCCAGGCTGATCAAACCCGTCACCAACGTCAGCGTCAGCAGAATGGCCGGCACGCGTCCCAACCCCCATCGTTGCCAGCGATCCACCACCGGACGCAGCAGATACGCCAGCACCAGCCCAACGGTCAGATAGACCACCAGGTTGGTAAAGTATCCGACCACCCAGACCAGCCCGCCCAGGGCCAAAAGCCCGATCACCAGCCGCCCCACCCAGTGGCGGCTTAGATATTGCCAGGCCGAAACAGGCGCTGCCTGATCAAGGGGGGCTTCGGATTCCGGTCGGAGCATGAATCAATCCAGTTCGCGAAGCAACGTATACGCAATTTCGGGAGGAAACCCTCGTCGTTGCAAAAAAGCCAGCAGCTTCTGCCGTCGTTTTCTGCGATCGGGCTCATTCTGGCACAGCAGCCTCCAGCGGCGCCGGGCCAGTGGACGAGCCACCGCCATCAGGTCAACCTCAGCCTGTGTCGCCGCCAGCGCTGCTGCGATAATGTCCGAAGCCACGCCACGCCGACGTAGTTCGGCCCGCAAGCGTTTTGGTCCATAGCCGCGTTCCATCAGACGTTCCTGCACATATGCCTGTGCATAGGCCCGATCGTTCAAAAAACCTTGCGTTTCCAGCCGGATGACCACCTGGTCAATCACCTCCTCCGGAAAGCCGGCCCGTTCCAGACGTCGGCGTACCTCGTGGACTGTTCGCGGTCGATGTGCCAGATACTGTAAGGCGACTGCCCGCGCCTGCTGCTCCAGTTCGGCCCGGTAGAGCGCCTGCTGCATGGCCACCGAGAGCACCTGCCCTTCTTCAACCGGATGCGCACGCAATACCTCACGATGCACGCCCATCCAGAACGTGCCATCCACAAAGATGGATACTCGTTCTGGATCCCGTGCCTGGGCCACAACACGGGTTACCGTTCCTTCGCGAAAGGCGGGCGGTGCAGTCGCCCGCAACGTTCGGGCTCGGCTCATGATCCTACCGTCAGTCGGAGCGAGTCCAGAGCAATGCCGGCCACGATCCCCAGCCCCCCTTCCACATTGGAGACAGGCTCCCGGCGTTCCGGCGATTCGCGTGTAACGGCAAAGCGGGCGTATGCTCGGCCACTGCGCAACAGCGCCACCCGCACGGTATGCACCGGCATCGGTGCATGTGCCGAATCGACAGGCACGGCATAGACCCCGATCCAGCGCCGTCGTCCATCCACTTCCTGCGCGCTTTGCTGTTCCAGCAGTACCTGCTCAGTACGCAGAAACAGATCGACCACGACGGATGAAAAAGGCACGTCCGGTTGCAGATGCGGTCGTACCCAGTAGCTGCTGTCCGGATCATCCGGCGCCCACCACCAGAGCGTTACCTCTACGGGATACAGGAATCCTTCACGCCCACCGATGGCCAGGGAGTCATTGAGCACCAGCGAATCGAGCAAAACAGCCGGCACCGGATTCTTGGGAAACGATACCTGTACGCTATCGATCCGGATCGAAGGTGGCAGCACGTCGCGGGCTCGGATCAGCCGGCCACGCCACTGGATTTCCAGCATAAAGGCGGTCTGCGGCGTCAGCAATAGCTCGGTGTTTGCCGGGCGATAAAAGCCGGGCGTTGCCGGATCAGGATAATATGGCACCTGCAATGTATCAAGCTGGAGCATCACCTGAGCGTCTGTGACAGCCTGGGCACCTTCGGAATCGTAAGGGCCGACCAGTGGACTGGTCTGTCGAAGTCGAATGGTCGGCGGAGGCGCACCGGTCTGCAGAAAGGCCTCAACCACCAGTACAGGCTCACTGGCCGGCACAACCATGTCACAGGCCCCCAGCCATACGGCCAGCAGGAGCAACCCGAAACGCTTTTTCATAGCTCCATCTGGAGTTCCAGCAAGGGAAGTAGCGGCACCCCACGTCGATCAATGATCCGCACGCCCGTCGCTGTTGGCTCGTAGCGGCGATCAATCACATTTCGATGATTCAACAGGTTGTACAGGTAGAGTTCGACCTGCCAGCGCGCGCCCAACCAGCCGAAACGATAAGCCCACCGGGCATCGATCCGCCAGTAAGGAGGCAATCGACCATTGTTAATGTCGGGCCGGTAAAGATAGGTCACTGGTTCCGGCTCCAACGGATCGCTCAGTTCGTAGCGCGCTACAGGCACCGTGATCGGATAGCCACTGCGCAGCTCAGCGGCCAGCATTATCTCCCAGCGGGGACGGGTATAGCGCACGAAGGCATTCAGACTTCGGGGAACGTCGAATCGAGCGGGCCGCTCACGTCGCTCTCCGAGTGCTCGGTTCAGCGAGCGTCCGCCCCGGTAGCTTATCCAGAATTGCCAGGGATCGCGATCCACCCGCATCAGCGTTTCGATGCCAAAACTCCGAGCACGGGCCGGCAGGTACTGCCCCAGGAGCACGCCGGTCTCAATGCCCGGCCCTTCCAAGCCGTCTTTAGCCTGATACACGTCCTGCGGTAGCAATGTGGCGCGCATCCGACGATAGTAGAGCTGGGTCCGTAGCGTCAACCACGGGTGAGGCCGCGCTTCCAGCTCAGCGGCTCCCTGCCAGGCAACAGCCGGCCGCACCCCAGATCCGGCCGGTATCCAGCGCGTTGAGACGACATCGTACAGATAGGAGTATCGATCCCGCAGTTGATGCAGGTACTGCACATACCGCCCGACACTTACACGCAGCAGCAGCTGATTAGGACGCAGGCTGTAACGCATAGATAGCCGCGGCTCCAGCTCCACTGGCAACGCATCAAACCAGCTAAAGCGCATGCCTACCTGGGCCTCCCAGCGGGTCGTGGGACGCCACACGTGCTGCGCATACAGCGTGGTTTCCAACGCCTGCTGACGACTCCGTTGTACCAGCGTATCGATAGCTGCCGGAGCTCGCTGCACTCGGGCATCCAGTGTGCTCTGAAAGGTGCGATGCACGAGCTGCAGGCCCAGTTGGGTTTCATGCATCAGGGCGGCATAATGATTGGCCTCTACCCGGAGTCCCACATCCTCCAACCGTACCGTATAGTTCGAGGCAACCGCCGCACTACCGGTGGGCTTCACAAAGAAGGCCTCGCGTGCCCGATAGCCGGACGCATAGGCTACCGCACTCACAAAAAAGCGCCGGGTAGGTAGATACTGGTAGCGCAGGCTGAGTAATCGGTTGCCCCAGCGCTGGTCCACTTCGAAAAACAGATCAGCCGGCCGCAGCCATGATGAAAAGTCCAGGGAAAAATCAAACGGCAGGCGCAGATCCAGATCGTCTCCGCCTTCGTAGTAGCTGAGCGAAAGGCGATGGCGCACACTGGGTCGATAGGCCAGCTTGGCGCTGAGATCATAGAAATAGTAGCCGGTACGCAGCGTGTCGCGCCGGCCGTTTTCGTCTTCGACTGGATGCTCGCGCCCGATAAGCTGATCCAGATAGGAGCGCCGTCCTGCAAGCATGAACGAGCTGATCGACGTGATCGGGCTTTCGACAACGAAACGCGCGCTGAGCGGACTGATCCCCAGCAGGGCACGCGGGCGCTCCCGACTCCCATCCCGCATTTCGGCCTCCAGCACAGCACTGAGACGTCCGCCATACTCAGCCGGAAAGGCCCCCTGATACAATCGAATCCCCTTGAAAGTCTCGGTCTGGAAAGTAGAAATCAAGCTGAAGGCATGCCAGGGATGATAGACCGGCGCTCCATCCAGCAGATAGAGATTCTGGTCAGGCGTCCCTCCCTGCACCAGCAGTCCACCGCTGACCTCACCGGAACGTTGCACCCCTGGTAGCCACTGGAGCACCTGAAATAGATCTTGTTCCCCCGGAAACGACGGCAGTCGTTCCAGATAGGGAGCAGGTAGGGAGATCGTCCCGGCCGTTGTTGCCTGCTCTTCCAGCGGCAGTCGACTGGCATCGATGCGCACCACGCCAATGCCCAGCGTGACCGGTTGCAACCAGAGCGTTTGCGGTTCACCACCGGCCCAGAGTACCGTGTCGAGAGCCGCATAGCCCAGATACGAAACGCGTACGCGGTAAAAAGCACGGGCAAGGGCCGGCAGCGCGAAATAGCCTGCAGCATTTGTAATGGTACCTCGCCGCAGATCCGGTAGATAAATATGGGCTCCGGGCAACACTTCGCCTGTCTGCGCGTCGAGCACAAAGCCAGACAGCAACCCGGTCGATAGCCCCCAGCTACGCCGGCCCGAACGCGTTGCCACCAGCACGTACTGGTCTTCGCGAAGCCGCCGCGCCCGCAGGCTTGTCCCCTCCAGTATGCAGGCCAACGCTTCATCCACACGATTGCCCCGGTAGTGACAGGTGCTGCGTTGACGGGCAACCAGCCGTTGTGCATAGATCAGCCGGATGCCTGTCTGTGCCTCCAGCTGACGCAGAACTTCTGCCAGCGGCATCTCCCGCACCTCAATCGCTATCGAAGCACGCTGGGCGCGTACCGGCATCCCCATACCCCATCCAATCAGTAAGCCCAGCAGGCCCCATCTCCAACACGAACAACTTCGTTTCCAAGTCAGGAACGACATGCAAGGATCCTCCAGGCGTCGTGGGGGAACGCGCTTATCTTACGCCCAGAGAGATCGGGAGTTGTCCGGTAACCGTCAGCGGCGAGGCAGCAGATGGTATCCCTCCGCCGATTGCGCTAACTGGGCATCCAACGTAGCCGCCAGCGCCTGTAGGATTTCTGGCAGTGGCTGATCCTGCGCAAACGTTCCTACAATCGGCTCGACGGCCAACGAAGTATCCACCCGGATCGGAACGTTGTAAAAGCTTGAAAGGTAGCGGACAATCTCGCCCAGCGGCATTCCGTTGAAGATGTGCAGGCCCGTCCATGCCAGGGCCTCAGGCATCCGAACCGGCACAGGCGGTTCAGGAGTCTTTCCGGCTATCACACGGCTTCGCTGTCCCGGTGCCAACACTACCGGCCTCTCAGCACGTCCACGGCCGTTGAGCGCCACCCGTCCTTCGACCAGCACCACTTCGGTTTGCCCGTCGATGCTCCGCACCCCCAGGCGGGTGCCCAGTACCGTGACAATAGCTTCCGCCGTTTCGACAATAAAGGGCCGCGTGTCGGCCTGTACCTCCAGATATGCCTGTCCTTCAAGCTCCAGCCTTCGGTCAAAGCGTTCGGCATAACGTAGCACAGCCGGCCCTACCAGGCGGACGATAGACCCATCGGCCAGCGTGCGTACCACAGACGTCCCTGCTGCCACGCGCCATTCAACCCGCTGCCCAACCTGCTGCCACCAGAGAATTCCGGCCAGTGCCAACACGACGCCCCCCAACGCCAGTCGTACCATCCAGCGATAGACCGGTCGACGACGTAAGGGACGCGATCGCCGTTCAGCAGCCCGGAGCCCGTGCCGTTTGGCGGTAAAGTGTGCGGCCCAAGCCTCCTCAAAGTCGGCACAGGCCGAAGTAATATCGGCGATCACCGTCTCCAGGGCCGGTAACGCCTGCAGTGCCCGCTCCAGTGCCGGACGCGCCTGCTCCAGTTCGGTTCGCTCCGTCGGCGTCAGCAACATCGCCCGGCCACTACGCGCCAACGCATAGAGCACAAGCAGCCGCCGATCAGGCACTGCTATCTCCAGCTGCGTCCGCAGATAGGCCTGTAGCGCCTCCCAGTGGATCAGCGCCCGCTCCAGCCTCGGATCTTGCTCCAACAAGGCCTGGAGCGCTTTCCGCTCTTCCGGCGTCAGCGCCTCCCAGAAAGGCGATGCGTTGAAATTAGCGGCCATCTTCGTTTTCGCTAACCGGCTGATTCCTGAGGGGCTTTCTACTAAAGCCGCCCGATGCGTTTCCCAAGTAACAGGGCTACAACAACCAGCAGCTTAACAGCTGGCGTAGCTTCGCAAAGGCTCGTTTGACCTGCATTTTGACCGCCCCCTCTGTCGTATCGAGCATGCGCGCAATCTCCTGATAGCGATAGCCATAAGCCCGCAGCTCCAGAATACGGCGGGCATGTGGCGTAAGCGCCTGCAGGGCACGCTCCAGGTCGAACGGTAGCTCCTGCGCCTCCCCTGCCTGCACCACCGACGGCGGCTGCTCCGGATCATAAAGCGACTCCCGGGCATGATACCGCCCCCGATAAAAATCCTGCAGCTCAAACAGGGCTGCTTTCATGGCAAACGCTTTGAGTCGGGCATCATCCTTCAGGTCTGAGAGCCCCGTGTGCACCCGAAGCAGTGTATTCTGAACCAGATCATCAATTTCTGGGATGTCGCCCAGGCGCTTGAAAAAGAAGGCGCGCAGCACGGGCTGCAGCCGACGCAACAACAGATTCTGCGCCGCGGCTTCACCCTGCCGCGCGCGGGCTACCAGCTGCGCAGAAATATCCGACGCACGGGCCATTGCGATGCCTCCTGAGCGTTGCCGTCTGACGGCCCGTGTCCGTCAGATCGGTTCAAAACGATTCGCTTCCCGGTTTTTGCGCACTCGACCCGGAGAAAAAATACGGCCATTCATGGCAATATACACGCCTGGCGAAAGCGTCTGCACAGCCGCCAGCGCAAAACCAACATTGAAGGCCGCATCGCTGCTTTTGAAACGGGCCGGACTCAGCGAACCTACCAGCACGATGGTTTTACCTGGAATACCCTGCAGCGCCTTGGCCGTTTCGATCATCGTGTCAGTCCCATGCGTGATCAAAATGCGCGGGCACGACTCCTGTCGCACCTTTTCCACGATAAGCGTTCGATCTGCTTCGGTCAGCTCCAGGCTGTCTTTTCGAAAAAGCGTCTCCAGCTCCCAGTCGATCGTAACGTTCGCTTCGCGGAGAATATCCACGATCTGCGGATCGCCCACTTCATAGGCACTTTTGGCATCGAAATACACTTTGTCGATGGTACCTCCTGTGGTAAAAATCTTTACCTTCATGGTTCGCTCCATCTACGGCAATACGGAAGCTGAGCGTTGCCCTGCGGTTTCCTGTCCTACAGGTCGAAGATAATGCGGGCATACCACTGCCCGTCCTGATGCTTCAGTTGGAGCCCATGATATGTGATCGCCTTGACTTCGGTATAGATGGGATGTCGACTCGGCTCGATCGGCTCGCCCCAGGCCTGCGCCTGCAACTGTTGCTCAGTGAGCTGCTGGATGCTGAACCGTGAAAAAACCCAGCGCCTTGTGATATGATAAAAGTTTAATTCGGAAAGCCATCGCACCAGCAGCGCTTGCACGTCGGACGCCTCCAGGACAAATGGTACAGCCTTGCGGGGTACAACTGCTTCCGGATCGGTAAGAATGGCAAACAGTCCCCAGGCCGCTCGTTCGAAAAGCTCCGGTAACGATTCGGCCCAGACTTCAATACCGGTATCAGCCGTGTGGTCAAGCTCACGGAACCAGATTGGCGTGTTTTGTCCCATCTTTCCAGAGGTTGTACATTGTCCTCGAAGAGAGGTTTTCTTACGCCAGTTATGGCAGCTTTTGTTCGCTTTCAGGATCGCCGCGATGCCGGTCGTCAGCTGGCTCGCCTGCTAAGGCCGTATCGGGTTGAACGTCCACTGATTCTGGGTCTGCCGCGTGGTGGCGTGGTGGTCGCCTACGAGATTGCCCGGACGCTGCAAGCGCCGCTCGACGTGATGGTGGCGCGTAAAATCGGTGCACCACAACAGCCGGAGCTGGCAATTGGCGCCGTAGCTCCTGGCGGTGTTGTGTTCTTTTATCCATACGCCCTGCGCGCACTGGGTATCACGCCGGAGATGGCCCGTCGGCTGGCTGAACGCGCCCAGCAGGAGCTTGCCCGTCGCATTCGTCGCTATCGAGGCGATCAGCCCATGCCGGACGTGCACGGGCGCACCGTGATTGTAGTGGACGATGGGCTGGCAACCGGTGCCACAGCCCTGGCGGCCATCCGTGCGTTGCGTCGCCAACAGCCTCGACGTATCGTGCTGGCCGCCGGGGTGTGTGCTCCGGAAACAGCCGAAGCGCTGGAGCCTGAAGTGGACGACCTGGTGTGCGTCGCCACTCCCGAAGACTTTGTGGCCGTCGGCCAGTGGTACGATGACTTTCGGCCTGTCAGCGACGAGGAAGTGATCGCATTGCTTGAAGAGGCCCGCCGCTGGAATGCTCCTGAAGCGTCTGCTGCCTCCGACAACCCCGAAGATACTGCGTAAATGCCCGCCGCTTTCAGCTTGCAGTCCACCTTACCTGTCCGAATACAAGTGACTGCTCGGAATCACCATCGCACGGCTCTGTTTTTCCACGGTCCGACAGCACAGTGGCACCCCCTATTTTTTGCGAAACCGAAAGCCGGGCACCGCGGTTTAGTCAGGCAAACGAGCCCGGGTGGCGGAACTGGTAGACGCGCGTGACTCAAAATCACGTGGCCT
>JAUZRN010000033.1 GCA_030950375.1 Rhodothermus sp.
TGCATTTCCCGTTCCGAGGCTACCGTAATATCCGTATAGTTTTCGGATGCATGAAACGTCATGATCTCCTGCTCCACATAGGGATGCACCACATCCGTATCGATAATGTCTGTGAAGATAACCTCTGCTGTCCGTTTATTATCCGGCGTTGGCTGGATGTAGGTATCCCCGAAACGCATTTCCAGTCGGCTGTTGACCTGCCACCCGATTCCGGCCACCACCACATCCGGTGCGCTGGGATCCAGATCCAGCACCACCCGCTCATCTGGATCCACCAGGGCCAGCGCCGCCTGTGCATCAGCGACCGCTCCGGCATCATTCACCAGCGCGTTCACCTGCACATTCCCCGGGAAAATGAGGGCACGAAGCGCCCGGCTATATTTCGCCCGTGCCCGGAACATGAGCAACTGGCCCCGCAGATTATCATCGTTCAGGTCTTCGGCAATGGCAATGGCCTTGTCCAGGTAACCGATGGCCGTCGCATAAACCTGATCCAGGTTTTCCCGACCAATCGGTGGGCCTGGCTCTTGCCGGTTGGAGAATGCAAAGTCATCAAACATATCCCCAATGACCACATAAATGATCGCGCCATAGAGATAGGCTCGAGCCAGCGCCCGTCTATCTGTCAGCGCCCCTTCCTCCTGGAAGCTTTCCAGACGTTTGATTACCTCATCTGCCCACCACCGCGCTTCCGCCACATATGGAAAGGCGGCGTCCGTGAACTCGTTAAAAGGATCGTCAATATTCCCAAAGTCCAGCTGTTGCCAGGCATCTCGCGATCCCACCCACACCAATTCATCGGTTGCTGTAGAGTAAGGCGCCATCATTGCATAGACAGCGCGTGTCACCGCAGCTTCCACGCCATTGACCATAGGAACAACCGCTGCGGGATTCCCCAGATCTTCCTCAACCAGGTTGTTCGGGTTGTTGACATCCAGCAGATTACATCCTGTGAGCCCCAGACTCAGGATTAAACCAAGGGCCCACAACCCTGTCCGAATTCCCTTATCGTAACGCATGGCAGTCTCTCCGTGTGGGTTAGAAGCCAAACCGAACCGTGAAGGTTACGCGCCGCGGCAGTATGAAGCCAAAGGCATCTACGCCATCAAGGTAGTTCTGCGAAAGCTGACTACCACTGCCGCGTCCCACTGCATTGACTTCAGGATCCGGCCCGTCGTAGCGCGTCCAGAGTGCCAGGTTACGCACGCCCAGCGTGAACGAGAGCCGATCGATCCCCCAGAGTCGCTGAAGCTGCGAGCGCGGCACGTCATAGGTAAGGCTGAGCTCCCGCCAGCGCAGGAAATCGGCGGGTTTGATCGTGTTCAGACCACTGAATGGAGCCAGCGCCAGCAATTCGTTCAGCCAGCGCTCCAGCGCCCGCAGCCGTACCTGCGGATCATTCTTAGGATTGCCGTTGGCATCTATCCCACCGGTCGCATAATCACGCACTACCTCCGCAGACCACGGCAGGTTACGGCCAATGACCGGGTTCGCCTGACGGAAGGCAAACGTCAGATTGTTAACGTAATAGTTACCGGCCTTGAACTCAAAGGCGGTATAGAGTCGGAAATTGCGCAGGAATCGAATCGTCGCTCCGAAAGATCCCTGCCAGTCTGGGGTGGGCTTCCCAAGGTAGTGATCCAGCAGATCCCCATCCCCATCTTCATCGGCCAGCAACACGAGGGCCAGCGACTGCGGCATGCTAACCCGTCCATTGGCCGGATTAATCAAATCTTCCGGGGTCAACGTGGCCAGGTAAGCCAGCACCTCATCCCGCGTATCTGGCTGGCCATCCCCGTTGAAATCAACCGGCAAACGATTGGGATCCGTGGGCAAGAGCTTAGCGCCAAAGTGCGCACCCGGTGCGTATCCTTCAATCAGGAAATTACGATAGCGCGGGTAACTACCACCCACCTTGATGGGCGGCGCGCCACCCATGTCCGTCACCTGTTCCCACAGGTACGAAGCATTGGCAAATACATCGATCGATAGGTTTTCACTGTTGTAGAGATTGCCTTTCAGGCCCAGCTCGACACCACGCGCCTTCAGCTCTCCGATGTTGGTCAACTGACGGGCCCGGAATCCTCCCGTGACCGGGAACTGCTTGTCTACCAGGGCATCGCTCACAACACGGTCCCAGTACGTGGCTTCTAAGGCCATCCGGTCCTGCCACAATCCCAGCTCTACGCCCACTTCCCATTCAGTAGAAATCTCCGGCTTCAACTTGGGATTCCCCAGGTTACCGGGCGCAATACCTGGCCCACTGACCGAAGACAGCGGCACATATGTGGTCAATGCGTCGAAAGCACCCGGCTGCAGCCCGGATTGTCCGATGGCCGCACGCAACCGCAGGGAAGAAATCGGTCCCAACGGACGCCAGAACGGCGCATCCGAAGGAATGAAGCTGAGCGAAGCCTTGGGATAGAACACAGCGTCAAACTCCGAACCAAAAGCACTGTTGGCGTCCAGGCGTCCGCCCACCGTCAGGAACAGATAGTCATTGAAGCCAATCTGCTCCTGCGCAAAGATACCCAGGTTCACCACCTCCAGGAACGACTCAAACACGGACTGCTCGGCCGCTCCACCCGTCACGTCAATTCCTGGACCGGGGAAGCGCCGTCCTTCGGCCGACGACTCAATACGTCGCGTAATGAACCCCTGCGTTCCAAGGATAAAGACAGACTCCAGCGAAGAGGTCAGCCGCGTACGATGGGTCATCTTGATGTCGGCCGTGATATCCAGCGTGTTGAGGTCATCGATACGCCGCACTCCCTCTGGATTGTAACCGCTGAACTTGTCAATATTCCATCCGAAGGGAAAGACTTCGCGGCTGAACTGGTTGACGACATCGACGCCAAAGGTGGCGTCAAACATCAACGGCCGAGAAGGACGGTAGTTCAGATTGATACTGCCAAAGAAACGATCCACATCCTGGGAGTAGATCTGCTGCAACCCTTCGTTGACCGTCATGAAAGCCGGTGAGCCCGTCTGGTTGTTGAACCGTACCAGCTCGGGCTTACTGAACATGGCCAGCGTAAAGGCCGCAAAGATATTGTTATTGTTGTTGGGCGTCTCGTAGTGGCGCCGTGTCAACCCCGTCGATACACCGATACGCAGTTTATCGCTCGGGAAGATATTGACAGTTGCCGTCGCCTGAGCAATTCGGTTAATATCGGCTGAAAGCGTACGCACACCCGGCGGATAGCGCCGTCCCGTCTTGCCGCCAAACGGTCCATCCTCATCGGCCCAGCGCAGATTCAGGAAATAGGTAACCCCCGGCGTCCCTCCGGAAACAGAAGCGGCATAAGATTGCAAATATCCTGTTTCAAACAGCTCATGAATAAAGTTTTCCTGCACCAGTTCGAAGGGCCGCACGCTCCGCCCGAGATACTTCGACATGGTATCTGCAACCGCCTGATTCCATGCAAATCCTGTATTTGCAGGATAAATTCGCGGATACCAGGCGGCTCCCTGCTCGATCCGAAAACTAAACCGTGGGGGTCCTACCGCTCCCCGCTTGGTAAAGATCTGAATGACCCCATTGGAGGCTTCTGTCCCATAAAGCGTCGCAGCAGCTGCCCCTTTCAGAATCTCAATGCGCTCAATAGCTTCCGGGTCCAGATCATCCAGGCGTGAGGGAGAGCCTCCGCCTCCCGTTCCTACAAAGCCACCAAAACCTCCGCCCCGGTTGATCCGGATACCATCAATGTAAACGACCGGCTCATTACTCTGCGAAAGAGAAGCCGACCCTCGAATGCGAATACGCGCCCCTTCTCCCGTAAGACCTCCTGAGGGTAATACAGCCACAGAAGGCTCGCGCGCCAGCAACATCTCTGAGAGATTCTGCACCGGCGCCAACTCCAGTTCCGCCGCATTGATAGTGGCAATGGTGTTCCCCAGGCGCTTGACTTCGACCGGCCCACCAGCACCCGTTACAACCACTTCCTGGAGGTTCAGGGCCGTCTGATACAGCGCAAAATCGACCGTAACCGTCGCCCCCTCTTCTACGGTAACCTGTCGTGTTTCTGTACGATATCCAATAAAGCTGGCTTCCAGTGTATACGTCCCTGCAGGAACGCGCTCAATCGTGTAGTTTCCGTCAATATCCGTAGCCGCACCTCGCAACAGCTCGCGAATCACCACATTGACACCCGGAATGGGATCCTGTGTGTCGGCGTCAACCACGCGCCCCTTGATCGTCCCCTGTGCCAGCACACTTCCAGGCAGTAGTAGCAGCCACAACCAGAGCACATGTTTTGCGCGCATAGCCTCTCCCGGAATGTTTTCAGTTGATCAATTTTTTCCTGTTCTTCGAAATTAGAACATTCTTTGCCATTACTTCAAGATTCCATGATACTGAACGGTTGAAATAACGTGCTGAATGGTTCATAATCCTGGCTCAATGGTTTACCGGGCCTCATCTGTATAGCGCTCCGGTCTGCGCATCTGCAATAAACAGGGCACCTGCTCCCTTTCCGGAACGAGGCTCCTGGCCTACGGTGCTTTTTACCATTACCTACAGTCTCGCCGCAACATGCGGATACACGGTCAAAGAAACGAAGGCGTCAATAGGCAGACGCAGCGCTTTCAGTGCCCAGAGAGGCCCGGCCGGATCAAACGTAAAGGGCGCCAGCGTTCTGTCGGTACAAAAGAGCGGCAACGGGCAGGCTCCTGGTTGTCTTTGCTGCAGGATGGGAGCGTATCGCTTCAGGAAAACGGCGGACTCTGGAGGGTGACCCAGCACACACAGGCTGCGGTGGGCATCAAAATCTGTTGGCTGTGAATGTATAGCTCCACTTCGCTGAGCGTTCCACACGGGTGCTTTCGACATAGTGGCAGGTCAACGTCCGACGATAAACGTATACTGCACCCGCGCATAGCTCCCAAAAACGCCCCGTCCCCCCGAGACATGTTCCAGAACAGCCGGGATCTCTCCAGGCGATAGGGTCGAGCCCCCGTGCTGTACAGACTGGGTTCGGATCAGGTCATACAGGTTGTCGTCCAGCGCGCTAATCGTCACGCGGTTGGGTCCGTAGAAGAGCACAGCCAGCCAGGGTAACCGTAGTCGGAGCGTCCCGTCAGGCATTTCCCTGTAGTTGGCCTCATTCAGAATAGGCGATCCACTTACGCGCAGCTCCTCGAGCGTAAAGGTGCTGTCTTCGTAGAGCGCGCGCCCCAGTGGGGTCAGATTCTCTTCGGTCGGCTCCAACGCCTCGGTGGTGATGATGTAGACGGCCTGGCGGCCGGGATACTCGCTACGGGTCATGAACAGTTCCAGGCGCACTTCGCTCTGATAGCGCACGGAGTCAAGATTGGCGCCTAACACTCGAAAAGTGTCGGGTACTGTCGTTTCGGCCGTCAATAAGGTTCCGTCGGGCATTCGGGCCTCCAGCCGGTAGGTGCGCAACGGCCGCACGCGCACCCCTTGTACCAGAGGAACCGGCACATAGTAGCCGGGGGTGTCTGGATGCTCCGTATATGGATACCAGCGTTCGGGCAAGCCCTGCGCGTCTAACAGCGCAATGCGTACCTGCGCCCCGCGTACCCATACCGAGTCGGGCACATAGACTGCATCAAGCGGCATTGTCCGCGTCAGCCATACCGGCTGCAACGGCTCTCCCGCGATCTGGTACGACTCGACCACGTACTCCGGCGTGAATGAAACGGGTGCTACCTGATCGCAGGCAGCCCACCCGAACATCCCAATCAGTATGCACCAGAAAACACGAGGCATAGCTCAAAACTGCAGGCTGAACGATAGGTTGGGTAACGGGATAGGAATCTGCGGTACTTCATTGCGCTTGACCTCTCCCTCGCGGTTAAACTCAAAGAAGTAGAACCACAGGTTACGTCGAGCATACGCGTTCAGCACCTGAAACTGCAGCGTATAGTCGGCCACGCCAAAAAAGCGGCCGTGACGCATCAGCCCTATGTCGAGCCGATGGTACGCCGGCAGGCGTGCATTGTTGTAGCCGGGTGTCAGAATTACGTTGCGTGTGTCGGCACCAAATGGATCCCGCGTGAGCCGATACCGACCCGACGGCTCCGTGTAGGCCTGTCCGGTGGCATAGGTAAAGACCGTTGAAAGTCGCCAATGACGTGACAGGTTAAAGCGGACCACCAGATTCAGGTCATGGGTGCGGTCGTACTTGGGAGGATAGAACTGTGGACGGCCGCGCTCGTCGAGGTTAACGCCCGGGAAGCGACGGCGCGTGCGGCTCCAGGTATAGCCCAGCAGTCCTGTCAACCGTCCTACGGAGCGTTGCAAAAGCACTTCCAGGCCATAGGCATACCCATCGCCTATCCGGAACAGGTCACGGTAAGCGAGTCCGGCCACGTTCGGTAGAAATGGATCAAATTCGAACAGCGCACGCATTGTACGGTAGTAGGCTTCTGTTTCTACATTGACGCCCGCCACCGGCTCCCATTTGGCGCCGATGACAAACTGGTCTCCCCAGGCCGGCTTTACCCCCTCGGCTACTGTCAACCAGACGTCAAAAGCGGTAATCAGCTCGCTGGAGATGAGCGTCAGATATTGATAATAGCGTCCATAACCAGCCTGCAAGCGCAGGTTAGCGCGCGGGCGGTACTCGATCGAAAGCCGCGGCTCCAGGCGCATATACCGTCCGCGCCCGAAATAGCTCAATCGGAGTCCTCCCTGTAACACCCAGAAGGCCGAAGGTCGAAACGTTTCCTGCAAGTAGAGCGCACCATAGAATGCATCAATGGAAGCCCGCATCCCCTCCTCCTCATCGAACCGATCCTGCAACCGAAAGCGAAACAGTCCACTCCAGTAGCCCAGTTTAAGGGTGTGCTTTTCGTCCGGAAAATACTCGAAGTCACCGCGCACCGACCAGTCTGTTACCGTGTTCCTGCGCTCAAAAGGTGTACCGGCCAGTTCGAAGGTTGGCAAACTGAAATAGTAAGAGCTGGTCAGCCGAAAACTCGCAAATACCCGTTCGGAAAACAGGTGCGTCCATCCGGCTGTAGCTGTGCGGTTACCGTAAGTGACACGCAACTGGCTATCTGCCAGAAAAGGAAGCTGCAACACATCCTGCCCTGCATAAAAAGCCAGCGAGAACCGATCGTCGGCCGAGGCATCAATATTCAATTTAGTGTTCAGATCATAAAAGTAAAACCGATCGGGCGCCCCCTCGACGTTTTGCCGACGCAGTACGGCCAGCAACGGTTCGATGGTTGAGCGTCGTACCGCGATCATCCAGGATCCCCACCGATAGGGGCCTTCCAGCATCAGCCGTGAAGCCAGCATGCCAATACTCAGTCGGCCATGCGTCTCATAGCGGTTGCCGTCTTTGTTATAGACGTCTAAAACTGATCCAAGACGGCCGCCATATTCTGCTGGATAGGCCCCTTTGTAGAGCCTGACGTCTTTGATGGCGTCAGGGTTGAAAGTGGAAAAAAAGCCAAAGACATGCGTTGGGTTATAGACGGTGGTGCCGTCCAGCAAAATCAGCGTCTGGTCCGGGCTTCCGCCGCGCACATACAGTCCGCTCGAATAGTCGGAAGCGGCTTTGACCCCAGGCAGCAGTTGCAGCGTGCGGAATACGTCTGGCTCGAAAACGGCCGGCAGCTCCTGCACCAGGCGGGTTTCCACCTGGGTGACGCCCAGGTTGCGGGCTTCCTCCAGTTCCCGTTCAGCGGTCACCACCACCTCGTCAGCCGTTAACGGCTCAGGCTCCAGTGCAATATCCAGCCGCCGGCTCTCACCGGGCTGAAGCGTCAAAGCGCGTTGAAAGAGGCGGTATCCGAGATATGACACGACCAAGGTATAGGTGCCAGGCGGAATTCCGGTCAGCGTAAAAAAGCCGGCCGCGTTCGTGGCCGTGCCATATGTCGTGCCCTTAAGCACGACGTTGGCCGAAATCAGCGACTCCCCCGTGGTAGCATCCCGAACGAACCCGCTGATCGTGGCCGGCTGCGCTCGACCTCCTACGGCCAACAGCAACCCACCGATCAGAACAAGCCAGCAGCCCCGCATGCCCATCTTTTCAGGTTCCGTCAGACTGGCGTTTTCTTACGAAAAGGTCTCTGGTCCGGTTGCTATGGTCTCCCTACGCCCGTAGCAGCGCTCCTGCCCGATCTGGATAGTCTGTAATCAAGCCGTCGACTCCCATACGTAACAGCCGCCGCATGTCGCCAATGCGGTTGACGGTCCAGGGAATCAGGCGCATCCCGTGGGCATGGACCGCCGCTACCAGGTCCGTAGTGACCAGCCGATAGTCGGGGCCGTATACGTCCGGGACAAACCCCAGGCGTTCCAGTTGCCTTTCCAGCGGCCGGTGGTCCTGGCGTTCCACCAACAGCGATACGGCCAGTTCCGGGTACAACTGCCGGGCTACCTGGAGCACGCGCACATCGAACGAAAGCAGCGTGGTGCGCGCTGTCACCTCACAGGCGGCCACGACTGCCTGCACCCGTCGCACAAACGTCTCCGGGTCGGGCTGGTACGTGCCTTCCCATTCCGGCCGCGACTTGATTTCAATGCTGTAACTCACCGGCGACCGCCCCAGCTCCGCCGCATAGGCCTCGGCCCGGCGCAGCACCTCCTCCAGACGCGGCTTGGGTGCCGGCACCAGCTCCTGATGGGGAAAGCGCGGATGACGACGGCTCCCGCAATCAAACCGGACAATCTCAGCATAGCGCATGCGATAAAGGTTATAGCGCTTAAAAGGCCGTACCGGTCGCCCGGAGGGCTCCCGGCACAACGTGGCCGAAAACCAGGGCTCGTGTGAGACAACCACCTCGCCATCGCCCGCAATCACCACATCCATCTCCAATGACGTGACGCCCAGTTCCATTGCCCGGGCAAAAGCCGGCCATGTATTCTCCGGCCGCAACCCCCGCGCCCCTCGATGTCCTTGAATGTCAAACGAACGTTTTTGCATCACGCTATCTTTATTTGATCACAAATATAAATTTATTCAAGGTTTCTCCCGAAATAAAATGAGAACTTTTTTCATCTGAGGCGTTCGCCATTGTAGCAGCTTTTTGCTATTTTTAGTTGGTTTTTCGGCTTTGTTCGACTTTTGAAACCTTTTTGTGTTCGTTTTCAACCGTTTAACTATAACAGTCTGTTTGTCATAAAATGGAAGCAGAAAAACCTCGCATTATACCTGTCAATATTGAGGAGGAAATGAAATCCTCCTATATCGACTATTCCATGTCAGTCATCGTCGGCCGTGCGCTACCGGACGTACGCGATGGGCTCAAACCGGTTCATCGTCGGGTGCTGTACGGCATGTACGAGCTTGGGCTGACCGCCAGTGCGGCTTACAAGAAAAGCGCTCGTATTGTCGGGGAAGTGCTCGGCAAATACCATCCGCATGGCGATGCGGCTGTTTACGATACCATGGTACGGATGGCGCAGGATTTTGCCATGCGTTATCCGCTGGTTGACGGCCAGGGCAATTTTGGTTCGATCGATGGCGACAGTCCTGCCGCCATGCGCTATACGGAAGCGCGCCTGACGCACCTGGCGGAAGAAATGCTCCGGGATATTGACAAAGACACGGTCGACTTCCAGGATAACTTCGACGGCTCGCTGAAAGAACCCGTAGTTCTTCCCGCTGCCCTTCCGAACCTGATTGTCAATGGCGCCGACGGCATTGCGGTGGGGATGGCGACCAAGATTCCGCCCCATAACCTGGGCGAGACCGTCGATGCGCTCATTGCCATGATCGATCATCCTGAGATCTCGGTCGAAGAGTTGATCAAATATCTGCCGGCGCCCGATTTCCCCACCGGCGGCATCATTTACGGCTACAGTGGCGTAAAGGAAGCCTACACCACCGGGCGCGGTCGTATCGTGATCCGGGCCCGCATACATGAAGAAGAGATTCGGCCGGGCCGCCTGGCGCTGATCATTACGGAGATTCCCTATCAGGTCAACAAAAGTAGTCTGATTGAAAAAATTGCCTATCTGGTACGGGAACGCCGCATCGACGGCATCACGGATATCCGGGACGAAAGCGATAGGGAAGGTCTTCGCGTCGTGCTGGAACTCCGCAAAGATGCCGTGCCGCTGGTGGTACAAAACCAGCTCTACAAATATACCCCCTGCCAGCAGACCTTCGGCGTCAACATGGTGGCCCTGGTAAACGGACGCCCGCGCACGCTCACCCTTCGGGAGCTCATGCGCCACTATCTGGATCACCGACACGAAGTGATCACACGGCGTACCCGTTTCGAGCTACGTAAGGCCGAAGAGCGTGCCCACATCCTGGAAGGCCTCAAGATTGCGCTGGACCACCTTGACCTTGTCATCAACATTATTCGCTACGCTGCCGATCCGGACGAGGCACGCCAGCGACTCATGGCAGGCGTACTGCCGGAGCGACTCACGCCGGAACAGCGCAAGCGATTGGGCCTTCCTGTCGAACAGCAGTCCCATTTCACCCTTACCGAAGCCCAAGCGAACGCCATTCTGGCCCTTCGGCTGAGCCGATTGACCGGGCTTGAACGGCAGAAAATCGAAGAAGAATACCGGGCCCTGCTTCAGGAAATCGAACGGCTTCGAAGTATTCTGGCCAGCGAGCCCCTGCGCTGGCAGATCATCCGGGAAGAGCTGCTGGAACTGAAACAAAAGTATGCCGATCCGCGACGCACGCACATCGACTATGCAGGCGGTGCTGACCTTGCCATTGAAGATTTGATCGAAGACGAACAGGTCGTGGTGACCTTATCGCACCAGGGATTGATCAAGCGTACACCGGTCCATATCTACCGGCAGCAGGGCCGCGGGGGCATCGGGATGAAAGCCAGCGGCATGCGTGCAGATGACTATATCGAACATCTGTTCGCGTGCAAAAACCATGACTACTTGCTCTTTTTTACCGACCACGGCCGTTGCTACTGGCTACGCGTTTATGACATTCCTGAGGGTAGCCGTACCAGTCAGGGACGCTCCATTCGCAATCTGATCCAGATTGCCCCAGACGACCGCGTACGGGCTGTGCTGAACATCCGCAAAGAGGATTTTGAAAATCCAGACTTCCTGCACACGCACTATGTACTGATGGCCACGCGACAGGGACTGGTCAAAAAGACTGCGCTGGCTGCTTTTAGTCGGCCCCGTGCTGATGGCATCATTGCCATCGCATTTGCCCGTGGGGACGAGTTGATCGAAGCCACCCTGACCGACGGCCGCACCCATGTGTTCCTGGCTTCGTCAGGCGGACGCGTGGTGCGCTTTGACGAATCCGATGTGCGTCCTATGGGACGTAATACGCGCGGCGTACGTGGCATTACACTGGAAGCCGGCGAACAGGTCATCGGTATGGTAGCTGTCCCTCCAGAGGCCGCTCCCTACCTCCTCGCCATCAGTGCCCATGGCTATGGTAAGCGCACCCCGCTGGCAGAATATCCTCTCCATCGGCGAGGAGGCAAAGGCGTCTGGACCATAAAGATTACCCCCCGCACAGGCCGCCTGATCGCTATCAAAGCCGTACACGATGCGGACGATCTGATGATCATCACCCAGAATGGCCTGATGATTCGTCTGCACGTGGCCGATATCAGCCGCATGGGGCGCCATACACAGGGAGTCCGACTGATTCAGCTCAAGCCCGGCGATGCTATTGCCGACGTCACCCGCCTGGTTACCGAAGCACAGGCTGACGAAGCGGTATCCGAACCGGCCTCCTGAGCCGGCAGGCTATGCTCTCCGGTTTACGCCGGCGGCACTGGTCAGCAGACAGTGCCGCCGTTGTTTTATCGGATGCTGTCGTAACATCCGCGCCACTGACCCTCAACACCATCAGGCCGCCTTTTTTACTGCAGCCTCGTACCTGATCGCGCAGAAGGTCTGCAAACTGTCGGCATCATTGTAGTTCTCGCCTGACCGATACGGCCGACTTTATCCCCACAAAAAAGCCGGCCTTTTCCAGGCCGGCCTCGAAACAGCCCGGATCGTCTCAGGAAGCGGGCTGCTGACGGGCCACATAGGCCAGCGCCCGTTGCAACCGCCGAAGTCCTTCATCGACCTCCGCTTCTGTGATGATCAGCGGCGGGCGAAAACGAATTGAGCGCTCTCCGCAGCTCAGAATCAATACCCCTTCTTCCAGACTGCGCCGCTGGACAGCATCTCGAAAAGCCGGGGACGGCAGATCAAATGCGCACATAAGCCCCCGACCACGTATGTTCGTCATAAAGGGATGGGTTTCAGCCATCTCTTCCAACCGACGCAGTAGATAGGCGCCCACACGCGCTGCATTCTCCACCAGACGATCTTCCTCAATGATCTCCAGGATCCGATCGAACCGAACCATATCAACCAGATTGCCCCCCCAGGTGGAATTCAGTCGACTCGACACATGGAACACGTTGTCCTCTACCTCATCCAACCGGCGACCAGCGAGGATGCCGCACACCTGCGTCTTCTTGCCAAAAGCAATGATATCGGGTTGCACCCCAAGCGCCTGATGCGCCCAGAATGCCCCGGTAATTCCAACGCCGGTCTGCACCTCGTCGAAAATCAAAAGCGCATCATTTTCGTCGGCCAGCTCTCGGAGCGCCTGCAGAAACTCGGGCCGGAAGTGGTTGTCGCCCCCCTCAGCCTGAATGGGCTCAATGATAATGCAGGCAATGTCATCTTTGTACTCGTAGAAGTACTGCTTGGCCTGTCGAAGGGCCAGCTGTTCCAGCTCAATCGTGCGCTCCAGATTTTCCTGAGTGAGCGGAAATTTTAGCTTCGGATTGAGAACGCGCGGCCAATCGAACTTCGGGAAATACTGCGTCTTACGCGGATCGAAGGTGTTCGTGAGCGAAAGCGTATAGCCGGAGCGACCATGAAAGGCCTGGTCGAAGTGCAACACCCGATGCCCCACCTCCCGACGGTAGCCTTTCCGGAAGTTCTTACGTACCTTCCAGTCGAAGGCCGCCTTGAGCGCATTTTCCACAGCCAGCGCTCCGCCATCAATAAAGAAAGCATAAGGTAAGTAGTCTGGAATGCCTACCCGTTCGAAGGTCTGGACAAACCGGGCCATGTGGACGGTATAGATATCCGAATTGGTAACCTTGTTAAGGGCCGCCTCCATGAGACGCCTTTTGAAATCTTCATCTTCCAGCATCTTGGGATGATTCATCCCAACCGCACTGGACGCAAAGAAGCCAAAAAAGTCGATCAATTCGCGCCCGGTAAGCTGATCGTAAAGATGCACGCCCCGGCTCCGCTCCATGTCAAGCACTATCGGCAACCCATCGGTAAGCAGATGGCGGGCCAGGATGGGACGCACCATGTCGGGTGTGATCTGCTGCATCGTCACATGCTCCATAAGGCACGCTCTTCCGTTTGCTCAAGGAATGTGTTTTTGCAAAATACGAAAACCATACCTCTGCAAGCAGAACGTAAAGCAGGGCAAACTTGAAAGATCAGCGAAAGACGCAGGATCCGAATGCCAGAGGCAGTGCATGCGGGACGGGATCATTTCGCCGCGAACCGTGTAGCCTTTCCCCGATTTGAACGCCTGGATTTTCAGCCGCACAGACTATGGCCGAGCAACACACTGAATCGCCCCGTCGTCGCTTTCTTCCGGGTGAAATTGAACTCAAGCGCGTCCCCAAAGAACCGCTTTTTCCAAACGGTGATGGAGGACTCTTCGAGCTACCGGTGATCGATCCACCGCCGGTGGCCAACGAGCGAGGGCGTCGGCCTGCGTGGCTGCGTGCCAAGCTGCCCTACGGTCCCACCTATCGGCGCGTGCTGGACATCGTCGAAACCCATCGGCTGCACACGGTCTGCCAGAGTGCCCGCTGCCCGAATATGGGCGAATGCTGGACAGCCGGTACGGCCACCTTTATGATTCTGGGAAACGTCTGCACGCGCTCGTGTGGCTTCTGTGCTGTCAAAACCGGCCGGCCAGATCCGGTAGACTGGGACGAGCCACGTCGCGTAGCCGAAGCCGTGCGGCTGATGGGCCTTCGACACGCCGTCGTCACCTCTGTCGACCGTGACGACCTGAAAGACGGTGGCGCGGCCCTGTTTGCCGAGACAATCCGCCAGATCCGAGCCCTCAACCCGGGCGTAACCGTCGAAGTACTGATCCCGGACTTTCAGGGCAACTGGAATGCGCTACAATTGGTGTTAGACGAACGCCCGGACATTCTCAACCATAATATTGAAACCGTTCCCCGTCTCTATCGCCGCGTACGTCCCCAGGCCCGCTATGAACGCTCCCTGGAACTACTCTGGCGTGCCAAACAGGCCGGTCTGCGTACAAAAAGCGGGATCATGGTTGGGCTGGGTGAGACCAAAGAAGAGGTACTGGCCGTGATGGACGACTTTGTGCGGATTCAGCTCGACATCATGACGATTGGCCAGTACCTGCAACCCACCCGAATGCACCTCCCCGTCGAGGAGTTTGTGCATCCCGAGGTCTTTCGGTGGTACAAAGAAGTGGGCGAAGCCAAGGGCATCGGTCACGTCGAAAGCGGACCGCTGGTGCGCTCTTCCTACCATGCTGAACGGCACGTCTGAACTACTCCACATCAAAGAGGCGGAGCTCCGCGGAGAACCGCGCCCGCTTAAGGGGTGCCTTACCACCACAGGCGGGTTCACACCGCCCTTACTCCTGCCCTTTAGGGACTATCTGGACATTCCTTATGAGTTCTGCCTTAAGCTCAGGTGCTCAACCACAGGTATTTGACGTGTGTATCATGCTTCCCTCTGAGCGCCTTTTCAGCTCCTTAGATATTAAAAGCCTGTCCTATCGTAGGTTAAGGTTTTGTGGGGCTTTCTATAAAGCAGGCGCTCAACGCTTCGCTTGACGGTCGGTCGAGGACAAAGGCTCCGGCTCCCAACGCGCCATAAGTTCCTGCCAGTAGGCCGGGTCAAGTAGAACGGCCACAGCCCTCCCCTGCCGTTGTACAATCACCGGCCCACGTGCCAGACGAGCTTTCAGGGCTGCGGTCGACTGTAAGCGAATCCTGGAAATTGCAACCGTTTCTGCCGTCGCTTCAAACTGGCGCTTCATCGCTCCAGATAGCCTATGTTTCCCAATTGAAGGGTATTTACGCAAAACCCGGTGTTTTTTGCCTTTCGTTACCATTTTATTACGCTTCGTATGGCCTGCTCATAAAGATATCCTTTAGTTTACGGCTTGTACTGCATTGTTATAACAAAACCTCTGCACTGCCATGAAACGGAATGTCGGGACCATCGATCGGGTGGTTCGTATCGGAATTGCCCTCGTTATTGGCGTGTTGTACCTCACCGGCCAGCTCAGCGGTACAGCCGCTGTCATTCTGGGCATTGTGGCCCTTATTTTTCTGATTACCGGACTGGTCGGGAGCTGTCCGCTATACGCGGTGCTGGGCATGTCCACCTGCCCACGCAAAGCCAGCAGTTAGGCCAGCGTACACTTGGTACCGGCGCCCTGATAAGGCGCCGGTACCGCTTTTCCCATCAGCGACGCTCATCCCATGCGAAAGAGCGATTGGAATTTCATGGCCATCGGCAATGAACCGCTCACCTTGAGCTTGCCCATCATCATCAGCGTCATCGGGTTGGCCTCGCCGTTGTTGATCTTCAGCCAGTTCTCGGCCGAGGTAGTAACCGTGACGGTGGGGTTTTCGTGTTTCCCTTCCTTGATCTCCAGCGTCTTGTTTTTGATCACCAGGTAATATTCGCCCCCATCTTCACCGGTCAGGTTAAGTTGTACGACCCCCTCGACACCTTCGGCCTGGTCGGGCAAGAACCGCTCTTTGTAGGATTCAAGTACTTCGGGAATGCTGTTGTACTTGGGCATGGCACGTGCTACAGGTTGGTGATGATTTTTGGCTTTAATCTATCGCAGGAAGATCAGCCCCGAAAAGTCCTTCGGCAGCCAGTGTTTCAAGCTCTTCATCGGAGAATCCAGCTTCCTGCAACACCTGGCGGGTGTGAGCCCCTGGCGGAGGGCCCACATGCCGGTAGTCGGGAGAGGTCTTCGAGAACCGTACAGGAAAGCCTACCTGAGGCTGGGCTGGACCGTCTGATCGTGGAACCGTGACTATCAACGCGCGCGCCTGCACCTGTGGATGTTGCGTCATTTCTTCCAGCGTCAGCACGGGCTCCACACACACGTCCTGTTCGGCGAAGATGGCCTGCCATTCGGCCAGGGTTCGGGTAGCGATCGCCTGCTGAATTTCCTTCTTGAGTCGTTGCTGGACGGCTGTATCCCAGACGTTGTAGCCGTACGGTGCCAGTTCAGGTCGACCGATGGCTTCACAGAAACCTTCCCAGAACTTGGGCTCCAGGCCGGCTACCGCCAGGTAGCGGCCATCGCGCGTGCGATAGCAGTCGTAGAAGCTACCCCCGTTCAGGGGTTCGGTCTCGTAACCTGGTAGATGGCCGGCGGCCAGGAAACCACTAACGGCCAGTCCATTGAAGGCGATGGCACAGTCGAGCAACGCCAGATCCAGGTACTGTCCTTCGCCGGTGCGCTGGCGGTGTACGACAGCAGCCAGGATGGCCAGGGCCGCAAACAATCCACCGGCCATGTCGGCCAGGGGCACGCCGGAGGGTATCGGTCCACTCTCCCGACGGCCACTGTGGCTCAGCAGTCCGGAAAGTGCCTGATAGTTCAGGTCGTGCCCGGCCCGTGCGCGATAGGGCCCGGTCTGGCCATAGCCGGTAATGGAGCAATAAATCAGCGCTGGATGCTCGGTGGCCAGCGTTTCGTAGTCCAGGCCCAGCCGCTGCATGACGCCTGGCCGAAAGCCCTCCACCACGACGTCGTAGTGTCGCACGAGCCGACGGACCACGTTGGCCGCCGCAGGATGCTTCAGGTCGAGCGCTATTGATCGTTTGGAACGGTGGACCCAGGCATGGCCAGCCGCGATTCCGGTATCGTCGTAAGGAGGCGCCAGGCGCATCAGATCAGGCCGGTCGGGTGATTCGATACGCACCACTTCAGCCCCCAGGTCGGCCAGCAGCAACGTTGCGAAGGGGCCGGGTAGTAGCGTCGTGAAGTCCAGTACGCGCAGCGCGTGCAATGGTCCTGCCATTGCCTTCACGGGTTGATCGAAACAGAGGGTTCCCGCACCACGCCCCCCAGGCTACGCCGCAATAGCGGCATCAGCCAGGTGGCTACCGCCTTTGGCGCCTCCTTGTCGGTCAAATGACGCCAGCAATGGACACCCTGCACCAGCCCGATGCACAGCTGCGCCATCGCATCCAGCTCCAAAGTCTCCCCAAAAATACCCTGCGCCATGCCTTCTGCAATCACCTCTTTCCAGCAGTTCTCGTACTGCTGGAGTAGCGCCTCAAGGTTCATGGTGTGTACCTGCTGCAACGTCTCCCGGCTTTCACAATGCAGTAGCATCCAGCTTTCGCGATGCACCGTCAGGCTATGCAGGTGCTGTTCGACGAGGCGCGTTAGCTTCACTTCAGGCGACGCATTACTTGCCACGATCTTCCGCGCCTGCTGTATCAACTGGCAAAGCGGTGCCTCCAATACGGCACGGATCAGATCGGCTTTACTGGTCACGTAATAAAAGAGTACCCCCCGGGGCACCCCTAACTCGTCGGCCACATCCTGCAGTCGCGCCTGTCGCAGGCCCTTACGCCGGAATACCCGGGCGGCAACCCGGTAGAGTTCTGCTTCACGTCCGCTCCGAGCCATAGCGCTTCCTTTACGAGCCCCCGATACGCGGCAGGGCTCGGGGAACCGGTCCCGAACCCTGCCGTCCGGGTTGTGGTTCAACGACCGCCTACAGTGTAGGTGAGACGTGTGGTGATGAGCCGCCCCATCTTGGGCGCCCCAATGTACTCGCGACGCTCGTTGTTGAGCACGTTCTGCGCCAGCACATCGATGCGCAGACCAGGCGTCAGGCGACTCAGATCGTAACCCAGTCCCAGATCGAGCAGGAAGTAGCTGTTGATCGTGCCGGTAAAGATGCCCGAACGTACCTCAAACTTGTCCACATAACGACCGGCCAGACTGATCGACAGCCCGGAGGGTGCCCTGTATTCAACCCCTCCGTTCACCTTGTAGCGCGGCGCGTTCATCGAGATCTCGCGCCCGGTCCCCGGCTCACCCAGCTCCTCGTCGTCAAAGAAGTTGTCGCTTACCCACGAAAAATTACCGAACAGCGTCCATCGTGCATTAGGCGTCCACCGCACAGCAATGTCGGCCCCATAATAGTCCACGTCACCGAAGTTGACGTAGGTGAGCAGCAACTCGGGCTTGCGATTGGGATCAAAATTTTCGGTTGGCTCGATCAGGCCAATTGGATTGGCCGCCAGGATTGCAGCAGCCTGTTGGTAGATGCTGGCCAGCGTCTGACGATCTAACCCGTAAGCAGCCAGCTCATCATCCGTAAAGGCATTCATGATGGCCGCTGCCAGATCGCTGGCCACCCCGGGAGCTACCACCAGCGGCGTGAACGGTTGCAGCTCGCTGATAAAGTTCTTCTTGCGCGTGTAGTACAGGTCGATGGTTACCAGCAACTGGTTGGCAAAGAGCCCCTTGTAGCCCAGTTCGTAAGAGTTCGTGATCGTCTGACGGGCTGCTGGGACGTTCTCCAAGCTGGTAAGTACTTCGCCTTTTGTATTGACCATCAACCCTGAAGAGAATCCCTGAATCTGGCTGGCCTTACTTTGCAGAAAGGCCACCAGTGGGCCAGGTAACACGTTCTGCGCTGCCAGTCCGGCCGTAACCGCCTGATAGGCCACAACCAGCGGAATCCCTATCCCGGGCCAGGCCCGAACGCCTGGAATAAAACTGGAGGTCTGTACGGGGTTCGGGAAAGTCCACCCATTAACCGCGCCAACGCCACGTATGCCAAACGGCCCCCGATCTTCGATAAACAGGTCCAGAAAGAGGTTCACCCCTGGTGGTGTGGTGAAGGCCCGATTATAGGTGGTACGGAAGCTGTGCGTAGGCGAAGGCTTGAACACAAGGGCGATGCGGGGAGAAAACTGCGTTTTTCGGATCACATCGTCGTAATCCAGACGCCCGGTCACCACCACATCAAGCTGCTCTATCAGACGCGTCTCGGATTGCACATAGCCGCCAATTTCGTTCATCTCGTCGCGTCCCTCAAAACGGCCGTGGATCGTCCCTCCAGTGCGGGGCACCGTCCGTCGGTAGTCGGCCCCTACAATGAAGCTCTGGCGGTCGTCCAGAAGGCTGAAGCTGTACTGCGCCTGGGCAGCCATCAGAAACGATTTTTCATAGACTTCGATAGGCGTCCGGATAAAGTGCGTATTGCCATCATCGTTCAGGGTGTAAAAGACCTGCCCGAAAAACCTGCCACTCTGCAGGCGAAGCTGGGCAAAATAATTGGCAAAGTTGTCAATGGCATTTTCGCCGGTATTGGCGAGGGTGATCTGCTTGATCGAAGAATAGCCGCCGGTAGCCGTCAGCGTCGTCTGCGGCCCCAGGCGATACTGAAGGCTGCCATAGACATACCCCTGCCACGTATTGTAGTCGCGTCCTCCCCAGCGCGGATGAATGGCATCCAGCATCTGGCGATCATGCGGATCGTTGGGATCCAGCTCCCAGTCCCGTCCCTGACTGTAATAACCTACGACTTTGTAACCCAGCCGGTCGTTGATGATGCCGGCATGACGCAGGGCCCCCTGAATGATCGATCGCTCACCGCCGCCGAGCATCACCGAGGTGCCCGGATAAGTCAGCGGATCCTTTGTGATGAAATGGATCACGCCTTGCTCTACACCGGCCCCGTAGAGGGCTGAGTTAGGCCCTCGCACCACTTCGATACGGGCCAGATCGATCGGGGCGATGGGCATCGAGGAAAACTCATTGATGGCCAGGCTGGGCATGGTTGCCTGCCGATAGTCAACCAGCGCATAGGTTTTGGCCACAAAGACCGAGTTGAATCCGCGCAGGGATATCTGAAAGCGATTCAGGCTGGACTGCGAAATATCCACGCCGGGTGTGTAGCGCAGGGCTGCGGCGGTGGCGTGCGTGGCGGTCTGTTCCAGCTCGCGTGCGTCCAGCACCGAAATCGACGCGGGCGACTCCAGTACTTTCTCCTGCCGACGCGAAGCGGTAACCACGACCGGGTTTAGCCCGAGCTCGACCGGCGCCAGCGTCAGATCGACCGTCACGGTGGCGTCGGCTGCCAGCGTAACGGTACGCCGGGCATCGGCATAACCCACAAAGCGAGCGACTACTTCATAGGTGCCGGCCGGTAGATTTTCCAGCCGATAGTGTCCCTCGAGATCCGTAGCGGCTCCTCGAAAAACGGTCGACTCACCGGCTCGATAGAGCACGACATTGGCCCCAGGTAGGGGATCGCCACTGTCGGCGTCGGTCACCCGCCCCTGTATCGTGGCCGTTTGCTGCGCAGCCGTCAGTCCAGGGCTTAGCATCAAGGCGACCAGCAATCCGATCCTTGCCAGCATATGGCTCATGTTCGTCTCATGGTTGGTTAACAGTGTTCACGCTCTGTTTCTATTACGTGCAGGGTCGTACCCGAACCAGGCAGTAGGGCATTCATACCGGCTCACTGCGGCGGCGCTTACGCCTGTCCGGCCGCCTCTCGCTCACGCCGGACCAGTTCGCGCCGAAGAATCTTGCCTGAAAGCGTTTTCGGTATCTGGTCCACAAATTCTACCCGCCGGATCTTTTTGTAGGGGGCCACCCGTTCAGCGACGTAGGCCATCAGCTCGTCGGCTGTCACCTCCATGCCAGGCTTGCACACCACATACGCCTTGGGGACCTCACCAGCCTCCTCATCGGGGCTCGGTACCACGGCCACATCGGCCACGGCCGGATGTCCCTGCAGGACTTCCTCCAGCTCGGCCGGTGCCACCTGATAGCCTTTGTATTTGATCAGCTCCTTGACCCGATCGACAATGTACACATAGCCATCCTGGTCAATCCGGGCCACATCGCCTGTATGCAACCACCCTTCCTTATCAAGCATGTCGTGCGTAGCCTGTGGATTTTTCCAGTACCCCTTCATGACCTGTGGCCCTCGCAGCCACAATTCACCCGTTTCGCCTTCCGGTACATCTTCATGCGTGGCCACGTCGACAATGCGGAACTCCGTGTTCGGTACCGCCACCCCCACGGCCGTTAGCTTGATCGGGAAATCGCGTGGTGTGAAATGAGTCACCGGACTGGTCTCGGTCATGCCGTAGCCCTGTCGTACGGTCACGTGCAGCCGTTCGGCACACTGCCGAGCTACCGGCTCTGGAAGCGGTGCCGCGCCGGAGGTGACATACCGCAGACTGGACAGATCATACTGATCAACTACCGGATGCTTGGCCAGCGCCAGAATGATCGGCGGCACCAGAAAGGCCGTAGTAACCCGGTACTTCTGGAGCAATGCCAGAAATTGCTCCAGGTCGAACCGCGGCATGGTCACCACCGTCGCGCCTGCGTAAAGCGCCATGCTCATAATAACGGTCATTCCGTAGATGTGGTAGAATGGCAGAATACCGATGAGCACCTCATCGTCCTCAAAGCGCTCGACGGCCATCGTCTGAACAATGTTCGCCACAATATTGTAATGCGTGAGCATGACCCCTTTAGGCCGACCGGTGGTGCCACTGGAGTATGGCAGCACTACCAGATCCTCCCGCGGATTGATGTCCACTACCGGCGGCTCCGTCCCATGCTGCAGCAATGCAACCAGGGGCGTAGCCCCTTCGGCCTCGCCAATAACGATCACCTCCTCGATGCCGGTGCGTGCAGCCGCTGCCCGTGCATTTTCCAGAAAAGGCGGAACGGTTACCAGAAACCGCGCGCCGGCATCTTCCAACTGATGCGTCAGTTCGTCGACGGTATAGAGCGGGTTCACCGTGGTAGTAAATCCGCCGGCCATAGCCACCCCGTAAAAGACCACCGCATACTCCGGCAGGTTCGGGCTGTAGAGGGCCAGCACATCTCCCTTGCGAAATCCCCGGGCAGCCAGGCCGGCCGCAAAGGCCTGCGCGCGCTCCCGAAGCTGGGCGTAGGTGAGCGTACGCCCGCTGAGCCCTTCAATCAAAGCTGGCTTATCCGGGTGTGCATCTACCCGCTGAAAAACCATCTCCGGCAGTGAAATCTCCGGAATCTCTACGTCTGGAAAAGGGCTTCGATAAATACGCATGACGGCTTTTTTCATCTGGTGAATATGGCTTCAACAAGGCTTCACCATAAAATAAACGTTCGTTCATTTTGGCGCAAACCCATCCAGGCGGGACCATTGACCATTCAGACAAAAAGATCGGGCATAAGCTCGCCGACCGATGGATCGACGGCGTAGGGCGTGAAGTCCGTCACTCCTACCTGTCGCAGCACCTCTTCGTCGATAAAGAACTGTCCTGTGCACTGCCGACTGGGTTGCGTCAGGATCACATGCGCCGCATCGGCCACAATCTCGGGTTTGCGGGAACGCCGCACCATCTCTTCGCCGCCCAGCAGGTTACGCACAGCGGCTGTTGCTATCGTCGTACGCGGCCAGAGTGCGTTCACTGCTACCCCTGCTTCTCGAAACTCCTCAGCCATTCCCAACACGCACATCGACATACCATACTTCGAAAGGGTATAGGCCAGATGGGGGGCGAACCAGCGCGGCTTCAAATTCAGTGGGGGAGCAAGGACCAGAATGTGCGGGTTTTCGGCCTGCATCAGATGTGGCAGACAGGCCTGTGAACAGGCAAACGTAGCACGCACGTTTACCTGATGCATCAAATCAAAACGCTTCATCGGCGTCTCAAGCGTACCGGCCAGATAAATGGCGCTGGCATTGTTGACCAGAATATCAATCCGCCCGAAGTGAGCCACAGCCTGTTCCACCGCCTGCTGTATCTGATCTTCGAAGCGCACATCAACCGGAATCGGCAGCGCCTCCCCACCAGCGGCCTGGATCTCCTCGGCTGCGGTGTAGATGGTGCCCGGCAGCTTCGGATGGGGCGCTACCGTCTTGGCCGCAATTACGATACGTGCCCCATCGCGCGCTGCACGAAGCGCTATCGCCTTACCGATACCGCGACTGGCTCCCGTGATAAAAATAACCTTACCGTTCAGCGAGCCGTCAGTAACGAACGCCATAGAACTTCCCAAACGCTTTCTTTCATGGAATGCATATAGTATATTGAACAATCGTTCATCTGGCAATCCCCTGATTCCTCAATCGCCATGCAGGAAGTGGTACACGAAGCCTTACTTTTCGAACACGATGGACCGGTAGCAGTCCTGACGCTGAATCGCCCCGAGCGTCGTAACGCGCTCAACCGCACGCTGGAAAAAGCGTTGCACACGGCACTTTTGCGCGTGCGCGACGACGAATCCATTCGGGCTGTCGTGCTGACCGGCGCCGGCCCGGACTTCTGTTCTGGAGCCGACCTGAGCGCTTTTCAGGAGATTCCTTCACCAGCCTTTGTACGCCGCCACCTGTTGCAGGTCTATGGCCCCATCGTCGAATTGATGACCACGATAGAAAAACCGATCATCGGGGCCATCAACGGTACGGCGGCCGGGGCCGGCTGCGCACTGGCGCTGGCCTGTGACCTGCGTGTCATGGCCGACAATGCCAGCCTGATGCTGGCCTTCAGCAATATCGGTCTGGTGCCCGACATGGGAGCCACTTATCTGCTGGTGCGGCAGATAGGCTATGCGCGGGCTTTCGAAATGGCGGCCGAAGGGCAACGCCTTCCGGCCAGCCGCTGCCTGTCGTGGGGGCTGGCCAACCGGGTCGTGCCTGCCGGCCGCCTGCAAGAAGAAGCCCGGCGCTGGGCACGCGAGCTGGCCGCTCGCCCCACGCTTGCGCTGGGGCTGAGCAAAGCGGCTTTTTATTACGCATTTACGGCTACACTCCGCGAAGCAGTCGCTTTTGAGGCATTGCTCCAACAGCAATGCATTCAGAGCCACGACCACCAGGAGGGCGTCCGCGCCTTTCTGGAAAAGCGTCCCCCTGTGTTTACTGGAGATTGAACCATGGAACTCTGGAAGCTAACAGCGCTTGAGCTGGGCCAGTTGATCGCCCGTCGCGAAGTGCGGGCTGCCGAAGTCGTCACGCACTTTCTGGAGCGCATTGAGGCGCTGAATCCCTCGCTCAACGCTATCGTGACGCTCGATGCCGACGGCGCCCTGACTGCCGCCCGGGCTGTAGACGAACGGCTGGACCGCGGGGAAACGCTCGGTCCGCTGGCGGGGGTGCCAGTTACGATCAAGGACCTGACGGAAACCAGAGGGCTGCGTACTACTTATGGCTCAGCGCTGCTGCGCGATCATGTACCAGAAGTCGATGCAGTACTCGTCGAGCGTCTACGGCGTGCTGGGCTGCCCATCCTCGGCAAGACAAACACGCCAGAGTTCGGCGGCAAGTTTGACACAGAAAACCGTCTGTTTGGAGCCACACGCAATCCTTGGAAGCTTTCCCATAGCCCGGGCGGCTCTTCAGGCGGTGCCGCTGCCCAGGTAGCGGCCGGTATGGGCCCCCTTGCCCACGGCAATGACGGGGGTGGCTCGATCCGTGTGCCAGCCGCTTGCTGCGGCGTGTTTGGTCTCAAGCCTCAGTTTGGGCGCGTGCCCTTCTGGCCACGCCAGGACAGCTGGGCTACCCTGAATCATGAAGGGCCCATTGCCCGGAGCGTACGTGACGCGGCCGCTCTGCTGGATCTCATGGCTGGCCCGGATCCCCGGGATCCCTATAGCCTGCCGGACCCCACCCCGTCGTTTCTGACTGCCTGTGAAGGTGACGTGCAGGGACTGCGCGTGGCCTGGAGTCCCACGCCGGGCTATGGCCGCGTCGATCCCGAAGTGCAGGCGCTCTGCGAAGCGGCTGCTCGTACCTTTGAAGAGCTGGGCTGTCACGTTGAGGAAGTGTCTGCCCCGTTGGACTTCCCCGCCGAAGCGTTCCTTGGTATCATTGTACCTCGCATGGTTACCCAGCTCGAACGAGACCTTCCCCCCGGCTTTGTCGAGCAGCTTGATCCGATGCTGGCTGCCTTTTTGCCCTACGCCGACCAGCTCTCGGCACGCGACGTAGCGCGCGCCGAGTTTGCTCGGCTCCAGCTCTACGACCAGGTCGAAACCCTCCTACAGCAATACGACCTCTGGCTGCTGCCGGTCATGGCCGCTCCCCCCCATCGGTCAGGCGAGTTTGGCCCTACGGAAGTGGCTGGTCAAGCGGTCGAAAGCCCGCTGGAGCCATTTTTTACCTTCCCATTCAACCTGACCGGGCATCCGGCTGCCAGCGTACCTGCTGGTTTCACGCGTGACGGCCTGCCTGTCGGGCTCCAGCTCGTCGGCCGCCGTTTTGCCGAAGCCACCATCCTGCGCGCAGCCGCCTGCTACGAAGCGGCCCGTCCCTGGGACGACCGTTGGCCGACCATCGCCCTCACCCCCTCCAACCCTGACCAGCCATGAGTGCCCGTACCTATCCGTTTACAGCCGACCTGAGTGGAAAAGTCGCCCTGATCACCGGGGCAAGCCGCGGCATCGGCCGGGCCATCGCCGAAGCTTACGCAGCCGCCGGTGCCCGCGTGGTACTGGCTGCCCGCAAGCCGGAAGGGCTCGAAGCAACGGCCCAGGCCATCCGCCATCAGGGCGGCGAAGCCCTGGCCATCCCCACACACGTCGGCCATCCGGACGAAGTGGAAGCACTGGTGACACGCACTGTCGAAGCGTTCGGTGGCATCGACATCCTGGTCAACAACGCGGCAACCAATCCCCACTTCGGGCCGATCCTGACGGCTGAGCCATCGCACTGGGACAAGACCTTCGAAGTAAACGTCAAAGGATACTTCTACACCGCCCGCGCCTGCTACCCCCACATGAAGCAACGGGGCGGCGGCAAGATCATTAACATTGCCTCAATTGCCGGGAAACGTCCCCAGCCAGGCATGGGCGTCTATTGCGTTACGAAAGCGGCTGTGCTCATGCTGACCGAAGTGCTGGCAGCTGAACTGGCACAGGACAACATTCAGGTCAATGCGATTGTGCCGGGCTTCATACGAACCCGCTTCAGCCGAGTACTCTGGGAAACGCCTGCGCTGCACGATGCAATCGTGCAGCAGATCCCCCAGCGGCGCATGGCCGAGCCCGAAGAACTCGTCGGTCTGGCCCTGTTTCTGGCTTCAGCGGCGTCTGACTATATGACGGGAGCGGCACTCCCCATCGATGGGGGTCTCCTGATCGGCTATCCCCCGATGACAATGCCATGAGCACCCACGCTTCACTCGGTCCCTTACTCGACGAAGTGCAGTCCTTCCTTGAAAGCCGTGTCTATCCGCTGGAGCAACGGCTGCTACGCGAAGGACTGCATGCGCTGACCGACGAGCTGCAGGCACTTCGTGCCGAAGTAAAGGCGCGGGGCTGGTGGTGTCCGCCGCTACCCCGACGTCTGGGAGGCATGGGCCTGTCGCTCACCGAGTTTGCACATCTGAGTGAGCGTCTGGGCCGCACGCCGCTGGGGCACTACCTGTTCAACTGCCAGGCGCCGGACATCGGCAATATGGAGCTCCTGCTGGCGCATGGGACGCCAGCGCAGCAGGAGCGTTTTCTGATGCCTCTGGTACGCGGAGAAATCCGCAGTTGCTTTGCCATGACCGAACCGAAGCATGCCGGCTCCAACCCGGTGTGGCTCAGCACCATGGCGCGCCGTGAAGCTGATCACTATGTGCTTGAGGGCCATAAGTGGTTCGTTACCGGGGCCGACGGGGCGGCCTTCGCCATCGTCATGGCCGTAACGAACCCGGACGCTGAGCGGCCGCACGAACGGGCCAGCCTGCTTATCGTCCCGACGAACACGCCGGGCTTTTTACACGTACGTCGATTACCGGTCATGGGCGAGCTCGGGGCAGGTTGGATGAGCCATTCGGAGGTGCGTTTCGAGCGCTGCCGCGTTCCGGTGCACTATCGGCTGGGTCCTGAAGGGGCCGGCTTCGCGCTGGCTCAGGAACGGCTGGGACCGGGCCGCATCCATCATGCCATGCGCTGGATCGGGATCTGCGAGCGGGCGTTGTCGCTGATGTGCCGCCACGCCCTTCGCCGTGAGCTGGCACCCGGCCACGTGCTGGCCGACCAGCAGGTGGTCCGCCACGCCATCGCCGACAGCCGCGCTGAGATCGAAGCTGCTCGCCAGCTGATCCTTGCTACGGCAGAAAAGCTCGAACAGGCCGGCGCCCAGGCAGCCCGTGCGGATATTTCCCTGCTCAAGTTTTACGTGGCAGGCGTGCTGCAACGCGTGCTCGACCGCGCCCTGCAGCTACACGGAGCCCTGGGCATGACCGACGATACCCCCCTGGCTTTCTGGTATCGGCATGAACGCGCCGCCCGCATCTACGACGGACCGGACGAAGTGCATCGCGACCTGGTGGCCCGCCTGGAATTGCGTCGCTACCTCGACCACGAAAACCCCACCCGCCATGTTCGTACAGGAACCACCCCAGCTGGGTAACACCTACGAATCCGATCGATTGCTCCGCAGCTATCTGGCACGCACGCTCCCCCCGGAGATGCTGCAGGAAATCGAGCCTGAACTCCAGGAGCTGGGCGCGTTGGCCGGTGGCCCTCTCTACCGCCTCCAGCTTGAAGACCGGGAAAACGAGCCTGTTCACATTCCCTGGAATCCGTGGGGCGAACGCATCGACGCGATCCGCCTGACGCGCGTCTGGCAGGAAGCCGAGCCGCTGGCCGTACGCTTCGGCCTGGTTGCCACGGCCTATGAACAACGTCATGGCCCGCTTTCCCGTGTGCACCAGTTCGCCAAAGTGTATCTGTTTGCCCCATCGACCGACATCTATGCCTGTCCACTGGCGATGACGGACGGCGCGGCCCGTACGCTGCTCGACAGCGGAAACCGGCGCCTGATCGAACGAGCCCTACCCCATCTGACCAGTCGAGACCCTGCCACGTTCTGGACCAGCGGCCAGTGGATGACCGAGCTGACCGGCGGCTCAGACGTCGGACGCAGCCAGACCATCGCCCGCCGCGATGCAGACGGCACCTGGCACCTCTACGGTCGCAAGTGGTTCGTCTCAGCTATCACCGCCCAGATGGCGCTCATCCTGGCACGCCCCGAAGGCAACCCGCCCGGCGGCCACGGCCTGGCCCTGTTTTATGCTGAGCTTCGCGACGAACAGGGGCACCCTCGGGGCTTTCAGATTCTGCGCCTGAAGGATAAGCTGGGCACGCGCAAGCTCCCTACCGCCGAAGTGTGGCTGGAGGGCCTGCCAGCCGAACCGGTAGCAGGCCTCACGCACGGCACGCGGGCCATCGCCCCGATGCTGAACGTCACGCGTACCTGGAATGCCATCACAGCAGCGGCGCTCATGCAGCGTGGCCTCATGCTGGCCCGTGACTATGCCCGACGACGGATTGCCTTCGGCAAAACGCTGGCCGAACATCCCCTGCACCTCGATACCCTGGCCGGACTCCAGGCTGAAACGGCCGCGGCCTTTCACCTGGCTTTTTTAGTGGCCGAACTGATGGGGCGCACCGAAACACGTACTGCATCGGATAGCGAACAGGCGCTATTGCGCCTGCTGACTCCGGTAGCCAAGCTCACCACGGCCCGCCAGGCGGTTGCTGTTCTCAGTGAAGTGCTCGAAGCTTTCGGCGGCGCCGGCTACGTCGAAGACACCGGCCTGCCGGTATTGCTGCGCGACGCGCAGGTGCTTCCCATCTGGGAGGGCACCACAAACGTGCTTGCCCTTGATGTGCTACGGGCTCTTGAAGACATCGGCAGCCTGAAGCCCCTGGAGCAGGCCTTCGACGCCTGGCTGCAGGACCTGCCCGACCCGCTCCTACCTCCAGCCCGCGAAGCCCGTAATGCCCTGCAAGCAGCCACAACCTGGTTGGCCAGCGTAACTGCCGATTCGATACGTCTTCAGGCCGACGCCCGACGCTTTGCCCTCACATTAGGCCGCGCGACCGCTCTGGCCCTGCTGCTTCGACAGGCGACCTGGAGCCTCCAACGGAAGGACGGACATCCAGCCGCCGCTGCGCTGCGCTTTGCGCGACACGGCATCAACCTGCTGGCCACCGCCGCTCCACCAGCAGAAAGCCGGGCACTGGCACTGGACGAACCGTTTGTCCCACAAACTGCTTTTACACAACAGGTGTAGGAACGTCCCCGAGTACGCCCCGACAGGGTTTCCCTTTCGCTCCTTCCTACCCGCAGACCAACCGACCTGTGCCTCCATGAATGCCGCTCACGAACTGAGCGCGGTCCGCCCTGAAGCCCGCTTCGATGAAAATCGGCTGGCCGCTTTTCTACGCGGCAAGTTACCTGGCACTGAACACCCGCTACGCGTGTGGCAGTTCACCGGCGGTGCCGCTAACCTGACCTATCTCCTTGATTACGGAACCCATCAGTATGTACTTCGACGCTCACCGCCCGGCCCCTTGCCGCGGGGTGGCCACGACATGCGACGGGAGTACACCGTGCTTTCGCGTCTCTGGCAGGCCTATCCACTGGCACCCCGCGCCTTCCTTTTCTGCGACAACCCAGAGATTGTAGGCACCCCGTTTTTTGTTATGGAACGGCGGCAGGGGGTGGTTGTGCGCACCGAGCTGCCCGAAGTGTTTCAGGGAAACTCCGATGCACCACGCCGGATGGCGCTGGCGCTCGTCGACGCCCTGGCCGACCTGCACGCCGTGGACTTTCAGGCCATTGGCTTAGGCAAGCTCGGCCGACCCGAAGGCTTTATCGATCGCCAGATCGAAGGCTGGTGGAAGCGATGGGAAGCTGCCCGCACCCTGGAGCTGCCCGATCTGGCGGCTGTCTATACCTGGCTACGAAAGCACCGTCCGATGCACTCCGAAACGTCTCTGGTACATAACGACTACAAACTCGACAATGTCATGTTTGACCCGGCTGACCCAGGACGCATCGTTGCCGTCTTCGACTGGGACATGTGCACCCTGGGCGACCCTCTCAGCGACCTGGGCGCGCTGTTAGCCTACTGGGTTCGGCCCGATGATCCACCCGTCTTTCGTGCCCTGACCACGATGCCGCTGGACGCGCGCTTCCCGACGCGGGATGAGCTGGTGGCACGCTATACGACTCGACGTGGTCGACCTCTGAACGATGTGCGCTTCTATCACGTTCTCGGACTCTACCGTGTTACCGTCATTGTGGCCCAGCTCTATGCCCGCTTTGTGCGCGGCCTGAGCCGCGATCCGCGCTACAAAGCACTCGGTCGGGCCCTGCCTGCGCTGGCCCGCGCGGCCCGTACCGTGGCCGAAAGCTAAAAGGCTAACGACTTCCTACCTCCACACCCGCCTCCCGGGGTACCGCAAGCGCCCGCACCAGAAAAGCCCACTTGTCCGCTTCCATCTCGATACGCTTCTGCGTAGGAATGCCACCGCCATGTCCGGCTCGCGTCTCCACACGTAGCAAAATGGGATGCGCACATCCCTGAGCCCGTTGCAACGTAGCAGTAAATTTGTACGAATGTGCCGGTACAACGCGATCATCGTGATCGGCCGTCATGATCAGGGTGGGCGGATAGCAGCGATGCAGCCGCACGTTATGCAACGGTGAATAGGCATAGAGAAAACGAAAATGCTCGGGATTATCCGGCGATCCATACTCCGGCACCCAGGCCCAGCCGATCGTGAATCGCGGATAACGCAGCATATCCAGTACCCCTACCTGCACAATCACCGCGCCGAACAGCTCCGGCCGCTGCGTAAGCACTGCGCCGGTCAACAAGCCACCATTACTGGCCCCTCCAATGGCCAGCCGTTTCGGCGAAGTGTATCCTTCGCGCACCAGATACTCCGCCGCTGCAATAAAATCATCAAATACGTTCTGCTTGTTCTCAAGCATACCAGCCCGATGCCAGGCTTCACCATACTCCCCTCCACCCCGTAGATTGGCCACCGCATAGATGCCGCCCATTTCCAGCCAGACCAGATTACTCGGATTGAACGAAGGGGTCAGGCTGATATTAAAGCCTCCATAGCCATACAGATAGACGGGATGCGTGCCATCACGCACCAGGCCTTTGCGATGCACCAGAAACATCGGGACCTGCGTCCCATCCTTGCTCCGGTAGAAGACCTGACGCACCTCGTACTGAGCTACTTCAAAATCGATCTCCGGGGCATGAAAAACTTCGGTGATGCCGGTCTCCAGGTCGTGTCGGAAGATGGTGGTGGGGTAAACGAAGCTGGTAAAACTGAAAAACAACTCTGAATCGTCCGGGCGACCGCTCACGCCTGAGACGCTCCCGATCGTAGGGAGTGCAATGGTATCCAGCGGTGTTCCATCCAGTGCATGCACGATCAGCCGGGTCTTCACGTCCTCAAGCGCCCGCACCACAAAACGCCCGCCTGCCAGCGTCACGGACTGGAGGACCGCTTCCCCTTCCGGAATAATCGTGCGCCAGTTGGCACGTGCCGGACGGGTAATGTCGATAGCAATCAGACGGCCATTCGGGGCCTCCAGGTTGGTCAGAAAGTAGAACGTCGTGCCCGTATTGCCCACAAACTCATAGCGGGCATCAAAATCATCCAGCAATCGCACCACAGGCCCCTCGGGCTGTGTCAGCTCTTTGTAGTAGACGCGATTGCGCGTGTCGGTCCCTTTCCAGACATTGAGGATCAGGTAGCGTCCGTCATGCGTCACTTCGGCCCCAAAGCCCAGCTCTGGATCGTCGGGACGCTCGTAGATCAGGACATCCTGGGACTGGTCTGTGCCCAGCCGATGGAAGTACAGCTTCTGGTTCCGGTTGGCCGCGGCCAGCGTGTCGTCCGTCGGCTCGGGATAGCGGCTGTAGAAAAAGCCGCTGTTGTCCGGTAACCAGGCAGCGCCACTGAACTTGATCCAGCGCAGCGTTTCGGGAAAATCTTCTCCGGTTGCTACGTCCCGAATGCGAAAGATCCGCCAGTCAGAGCCCGCCTCGCTAAGCCCATAGACCACGTAGCGGCCGTCCCGGCTGATGGCCAGCGTGGTAAGCGCAACGGTGCCGTCTTCGGAGAACGTATTGGGATCAATCAGCACGCGCGGTGCGCCTTCTTGCCCGTCCTGCACATAAAGAACCGACTGGTTCTGCAGACCATCGTTTTTGAAGAAGAAGTATCGCCCCCCTTCTTTCCGCGGCAATCCATAGCGGGGGTAATTCCACAGCTCGGTCAGACGTTGGCGGATCCAGGTGCGTTGCGGGATACTGTCGAGATAGGCAAACGTCAGGGCATTCTGCGCTTCAATCCAGCGGCGGGTCTGCTCGCTATCCAGCTCTTCCAGCCATCGGTACGGATCGGGCACCCGCACGCCGTGATAATCGTCCACCACCAGTACCCGTGGCGTTTCCGGATAGACAAACTCCTGGGCCCATAGCGTCGACGCCGATAGTAACAGCAGCGTCAAGAGGGTGCAAGCATGCCGGCTCATTTTGAATAGGCTCCTTTCGGTCTCTGGGAAGCTACGCTTCAATTTAGCAATATCGCCAGAGAAAAGCCCGGCTCCGCCCCATGCAAACGAGGATTGCCCGCTCCGGTACCGACATGTTCTTCCAGCCACCCCTGTTCCGGACGCGATGCTTCGGCGGCATCTTCGTGGCAGGGTTCTTCGTATTCAGCGCACCAACGTCACCAGCCGCTGGGCTATCTGACGTCTTCCGTCGGTTGCGCTCACTACTACCCGCACCACATACATCCCACTTGGCAGAGTCGGAGAAGCCGCCCAGTGCACTTCATAATGTCCCACCGCAAACTCTCCATCCATCAGACGGGCCACTTCTCGCCCCAGCAGATCGTACACGACCACCTGCACGTAAGCAGGCCGGGCGAGCAGCAACGGCATTGAGACCGACGTACGAAACGGATGAGGATAGGGCGGCAGCAACCGCACGGTGGCCTCCCGGAGATCGGGTATGGGCTCGGTATCGGTCACCACATAGGGTTGACCACTGACCATATTGACCATCCCTTCGTAGGTACGGGTCTGCGTTGAGGTAACTACCGTCAGCCGGGCATACCAGTAGCTGGAATCCGGTGAAGGCTCCTGATCGGTGTAATAGCCCCCGCCCATGAGCTGCACGATCAGATTGCGCACAGGTGTGACTGGATCGAAAAGCTGCGCAAATGTAGGATCCGCTTGTATGGAATCGGCCAGCATCTGCCGCCCCTGATCCAGCAGAATGGTCAGCGCCTGATCACTATCAATGAACGGTTCCGGGATCGGTAAAATAGTATCCAATCCTTCCCCACTCAATACCGACGTTGTGACGCCCAGTGGATCCGCCCGAACCTGAATACGACGTCGCTGATCTGGAGAAAAGAATTCATAAATCCAAGTGTATGCTTTACCGGAGCGCCGGGGACTGTTGGCAGCCACCAGCCCGATCAGATAGGCATCCGCGGCCTGTGCCTGCGCTGCGTTGCGTGCAATGTCCAGCCGCTCGCGCGCTGTGGCCAGCGTAAATGCATGCATTTCCAGCGTGATGTCGGTAGCGTCGGCATTCTCCAGGGTCACTGGATCAGGCTCTCCATCGCCGTTGCCATCGTAGTAACCCAGCGCCTCGATTACAAGCTGGGCCAGACTCCGATAGCGCACCGCTATCGGCCAGTAAGTACCGGGCCGGACGTGCTCGACCTGATAAGTACCTGATGCGCCAGCAATGACAGTCGCTGCGGCCACATCCCAGGCGGCAACCGTCTGCGTAAAACCGCGCAGTAGAAAGACCACGGTGAAATCACGCTCATCCTGCACGACGG
Organism: Rhodothermus sp.; assembly: GCA_030950375.1. GTDB lineage: Bacteria > Bacteroidota > Rhodothermia > Rhodothermales > Rhodothermaceae > Rhodothermus. Next base: position 33,630 of record JAUZRN010000033.1, read on the forward strand.
GTGCTTCAACTTCAAACACCGGACGTCCCAGTCCGGTAGCCTGTGCCTGGGCCAGTAGCATTCGGAGCAGGCGTGCCTGTGCAGCTATGAACGATGCCCGCTTGGCCGGTGACGCCGCAATTGTACCTGCTACCCGCAACGTCCCGATCGTATCGTCCGTCGTGTAGCGCAACACGTAGGGCGTCGTCATGAACTGACCTTTTGCATGCTGCACAGCAAAGACCAGCCAGGTGTAGTCGGTCTCCGGTCTGTGTGTAACGGTATAAACGACCACGTTTGGACATACCTGTCCGGCTGCTACCGACGGGCAATCAGTCCGCGGAGGCGTTTCCGGGATCAAATCAACCCGGCGGATACGCACAGCCCGCCGCGGCTCAAATAGAAAGGCCGTATTAAAGTCGGTCTGTTGCGAAACCGCGTCGTTAAAAACAAACCGAATCTGCGCATCAATCGGCACACTGACCGAGCCAGACGTCGGTTCGGAACGCTCCACCTCAAAAGACTGGGCCCAAAGCGATGGATGCACGAGGCTCCAGACGACAATCAGACAGGCGATCCTTCTGTTCATAGGGGACAACACGCTGGTTAAGACCAACGGTTGTCCTCAAAAACGCAACGTACCGGTTGTCACGCTATAGCACTCTGGCGCAAAATAAACGGTTCAGCTTTCCGAGGTGCCAAATACGACTTCCAGCTCCCCTTCGGGCGGATGATCCAACCGTTCAGCTGGAAATTCCCGGTAGATACGACCCGCATACTCGAAAGGGCCGCATGAAAAGTAATAATCATGCGTACCGGGACGCCGATAGAGCACCATCCCTTCCGGAGCGCCCAGTGTCCGATAGAATCGCTTGAAGCGCTGTAAAAAGACCTCAACGCGATGCCGGCGCACTTCTTCCTCACTGAAATGAATGTGATACCAGTACCGCGCAGCCGGATGGCGCGTCCGGGAGCGTTTTGCTCGAGCACGCCCTGAGGCCGATGATGGCGAAGAAACCGACATCCTCCCCCCTTAGCAGGATTTAGCAGGTTGTCCTACCGGGGGGATCGACCACGCCGCGCCGAACTTAAGCTGTTATTCTTCAGAAAAATATCGTATCCTCATCCGCCGATCGTGATCATCGGACGGTTAGGCATACGGGCCAGGTTGTACATGCCGGCATGACGGGCGTACTTGCGCCCGACAGCGGCACTGATCAGGTCCAGCAACTCCTCGTCAGTGGCTCCCTGCCGCATAGCGTCCCGCAGGCTGACCTCAGCCCGGCCGAACAGACACACCTTCAGGTTGCCATCGGCAGTAATACGCAGGCGGTTGCAACCTTCGCAGAAGGGCTCTGTCATCGAAGCGATAAAGCCCAGACGTCCTTCATGACCGGGAATGCGGAACAGACGTGCCGTACCATGCGGGTCAAATGCGATAGGCTCCAGCGGATAGCGCGCTTCGATACGTGCACGCATCTCGGCCGCCGGCACCAGCTGGCTATCGTTCCAGCCGTTGCCGTCAAACGGCATAAATTCGATAAAGCGCACCTCGACAGGCCGGTCTTTCGTCCAGGCCGCAAAGTCCAGCAGCTCGTCGTCGTTGAATCCCCGCAGCACAACGCAGTTCACCTTGAGCGGTCGATACCCTCGGGCAATAGCCAGATCAATGGCGTGGATCACCTGCTCGAAGCCTTTGCGGCGCGTCAGTATCTCGAACCGCTCGGGGCGCAGCGTATCCAGGCTGATGTTGAGTTGCGTCAGACCGGCTGCCTGCAGGCGCTCCAACTTCTTGGGCAACAGCAGGCCGTTGGTAGTCATGGCCAGCGTCTTTAATCCGGGCAGCCGGGACAGTTCGGCTACGATGCGCTCCACGCCCTTGCGCAGCAATGGCTCTCCTCCGGTCAGTCGGATCTTCGTGACCCCCTGGGACACAAAAAGACGGGCCAGGCGGATGATCTCTTCATCCGTCAACAAATGTTCTGGCGGCGTCCAGTCCAGCCCTTCCTCGGGCATACAGTAGCGGCAACGCAGATTGCAGTGCTCAATCAGTGAGATGCGCAGATAGGTATGCCGTCGACCGAAGCCATCGGTGAGCACCTCAGCCGCCGACCGCGCCGGATCATAAGTCAATCCAAAGTCTTCCGGAACCTGGGCAGGGTCTGCCGGACGATCCGGGGGCGTGTTATCAAGGATAGGCAAGTTATAGACCATGACACTTGCCGGTTACCGCAACCGCGCAGGGACTATCTCCTTTCTCGGTAATTACGCAAAAATACAAAGCAAAAGCAAGGTTATTGTTTGGGCGGCGGTAGAAAGACAGGCTCAAATTCACGCAGCGGCATGCCTTCTTTGGGGGGAATGCGCCGTCGGCTATCGCGTTCCAGCACCAGCTCGTAGACGATGCGATCGCTTCGGTAAAAACGCTGCTGATAATAGACCACTTTCTCGCTACTGGTACACGAGATGCGATCGATGCGAAGTAGCGCCGTGCCTTCAGGCACCTGTAACCACCGAGCTGTTTCGGCGTCGGCGTTGACCGCAGCGATTCGGTAATACCCCCGCACAATGGGAATATGCAGTGTTTCCAGGATGCTGTAGATGGTCTCCCGCTCCAGATTCTTTCCTTCCAGAAACTGGGCATAAAACGGCGTCAGCCACGTGCGATCGAATGCGATCGGCGCATCGTTCCCCAGACGCAGCCGATCCAGCCGGACCACCGTACTCCCTTCCGAGATACCCAGACGGGTAGCTACCTCGGCCGAAGCAGCTTCCGGCGCGAAATGCACAACCTGCGAGCGCGCTTCAAGCCCGGCCCGGGCCATGTCTTCAGCAAAGTCGGTCAGCCGCACCAGTCCCTGCCGAATATGCGGCTGCTTCACAAACGAGCCCACTCCCTGGCAGCGATAAATCAGCCCTTCATGCTCCAGGGTCTGTAAAGCTCGTCGCACAGTAATCCGGCTCACGCCGAAACGACGGCTCAGCTCATGCTCGGAAGGCAGCCGATCCTGGGGCTTGTAAACGCCCTGCTCAATCTGCTCACGCAACCAGTCACTGAGCTGCTGGTGGCGGGGTCGTCCAGGTCGCAACATATCGTTTCAACTGAAAGCGTACAAAGCATCAGCACAAACTTAACGACAAAAAGACAACTTCAGGTTTTGAACGCATTTTTTCACCGGCAATTTCCTTTGCCTCGGCCTGATCTCCCGTATCTTTGGACGCATCTGTATCGCAGCAAGCAACCTACCGGACATGATGGAACAGACGCTGGCGATTCTTAAGCCTGACTGCGTACGGCGCGGTCTGATTGGCGAAGTGATTCGTCGGATCGAAGCCGCCGGTTTTCGCATTCGGGCCATGAAGATGGTACATCTGACCAAGCAGGAAGCCGAAGGCTTTTATGCCGTGCACCGGGGCCGACCGTTTTTTGAGGAGCTGACAACTTTTATGTCGAGTGGCCCCTGTGTACCCATGGTGTTGGAGAAGGAAAACGCGGTGGCCGACTTTCGCGCCCTGATCGGCGCAACCGATCCGGCCGAAGCAGCCGAGGGCACGATCCGGCGCGAATTTGCCGAATCCAAAGGCCAGAACATTGTGCACGGCTCCGACTCGGTCGAAAATGCCCGCATCGAAATCAACTACTTCTTCCCGACGATTGCACTGGTGGACCGCAGCTAACAGGCTGGGAGCTGGCCTTCTGTTACTGCTGCTGGCGGGCTGTTTCACCAAGGTCCCTTCAGAACGCGTACGCACAGGCGCCGAAGTGCTGGCCGCCCGCCACTTTGATTTATTGCGGGGCAAGCGGGTCGGGCTGATCACCAATCACACAGCCCGCATCGATACGATGCACCTGATCGATCGGTTGATGGCTGAGCCCGACGTGCACCTGGTGGCGTTGTTTGCGCCGGAGCACGGACTACGAGGCACAGCCGCGGCCGGTGAGGAGATTCGGGATGGGCGAGATGTGCGTACGGGTCTGCCGGTTTTCAGCCTCTATGGCGCCACGCGCAAGCCCACCCCGGAAATGCTGGCGAGCCTCGACGTGCTTGTGTTCGACCTGCAGGATGTGGGAGCGCGTTGTTACACGTATATCTCGACCCTGGGGCTGGCCATGCAGGCCGCTGCTGAAGTCGGCATCCCATTCGTCGTACTGGATCGCCCGAATCCACTGGGTGGGACATTACTCTCCGGCTTCGTGCTGGAGCCGGCGCACGCTTCGTTTGTCGGGCTCTACCCCATTCCCCTGGTCTATGGCCTTACGATCGGCGAGCTGGCCCGGTTGATTCAGGGCGAACGATTATTGCCGAACGTGGCGCATCTGGAGCTGATTGTCGTGCCTCTGGAGGGATGGCACCGTCCCATGCAATGGCCTGATACGGGTCTGCCCTGGCGTCCGCCCAGTCCTAACCTGCCCACGTTCGAGGCAGCGCTGGCCTATCCAGGCACCGTGCTCTTTGAAGCTGTTGACGGAAGTGAGGGCCGCGGTACCGATGCTCCCTTCCTGCAGGTAGGCACGTCCTGGGCCAATGCGCAGGCACTGGCCGATACGCTCAACGCTCGCCGCCTTCCCGGTGTCCGCTTCGAGCCCATCTCGTTCGTGCCGCAACCGCGTCCCGGTGCACCTCATCCTCGCTACGAGGGCACGCAGTTACACGGCGTACGCCTGCACATCACTGACCGCCGGCAGTTTCGGCCGGTTGTGACGGGCATCCATCTGCTGCATGCCTTTTACCATCAGGCGCCCCCCACCTACCGCGACACGTTCATACAGCGTCCGGACTGGCTGGCCCGTCTGGTTGGTACCGAGCGTCTCTATGAGCTGCTGCGCGCTGGAGCTTCGCCCGAAAGGATCATCGCCACCTGGCGCAACGAAGTGGCAGCATTTCAGGAGCGACGCCAGCCCTACCTCCTTTACTGATTGGCCTTTGCAGCACGTGGCCGCCAGAGAATAGCCCAGATCACTTCCAGATAACCTGCCACAATAAGCACAGGCGCCACGTGGCGCGACCAGAAGCCGTCCAACTCATGCTCAATGGCCATGATCGTAAAACCCAGCACCACCAGCGCAACGCCTACCAGCAATAACTGATAATTGCGGCGTGAAAAAACCATGGGCCGCCGGCCAGTAGCTGTTGGCCGTGTGCCTCTACGAGACCCCGTGCGCGGACGAGCACTCATCGCTGAGTCATTCGATATCCGTTCGAGCAGCGAACCTGAAGGCATCTATTCAGGTTCCACGCACGACCTGTTTCCAAGCCAGCGTCTGAACGATGCGTCTGTCTCGCCTGCTGTATCTGGCCCTCCTGGTCCTTCTAAGTACAACAGGCTGGCCTACATCACCCGTGCTTGAAGCCCGTCTGGAAAACGTGCGAAGCCATCTGGCCGCTGAGCAGGCGTTCTGGGGTGTATACGTGGCCGATGCAGCCAACGGTCAGGTGCTGGTTGCCCAGCATGCCGACCGAGGGCTCCTGCCGGCTTCTACCCATAAACTGCTGACCACAGCCACTGCGCTGGACCTGCTGGGTCCTGACTACCGCTACCGAACGGTCCTGTATTTCAATGGCCGTATCGATGGGACTACGCTGCACGGCGACCTGATCCTGCGTGGCTCGGGCGATCCAACGTTCGGTAGCCCTTCCTGGCCCGGCCCCGATCCACTCAAGCAATGGGCACAGGAACTGGCCCGTATGGGCATTCGGCGGATTGAGGGACGCCTGATTGGAGATGATAATCGCTTCGACGATCGCCCTTATGCAGACGGCTGGGATATCGACTATGTCACCTCACAGATCAACCTGGGTCTGGGCTTTGCCGTCAGCGGCCTTTCCTACCACAACAACGTTGTACGCCTGCGCATGGAAGCTACCCGACCGGGGGCCTCCATCACAGTTACCCAGGAGCCCTTTGCCTATCTGACCCTTGAAAACCGGGCCTACACCGCTGCCCGACGCTACGGCGAGGCGATTCAACTTGAACGTACATTTGCCTCCGAGCACCTCCGCCTGACCGGTTCACTGCCGATCAACCATCGAGGCACCATCGAAATTCCGGTAGCCCACCCTACCCGTTACACCCTGGAAGCTTTCCGCCATTACCTGGAGCAGGCGGGCATTACCGTAGCAGCCGAACTGTTCGACGTGGACGACCTGCCCCGCCCTCCCCGCTACAATCAACGCCATGCGCTACTGGTGCACTTTTCGCCCCCCCTGGCAGAGATCGTACGCGTCATCAATCATCAAAGCCATAACTTTTACGCCGAACAGGTTTTTCGGACCCTGAGTCCGGATGGATCGGCCGAAGGCGCTGCCCGGCGCATACGGGCTTTCCTGCATCGTCAGGGGATTGATACGCGGGGGCTCACCATTCGAGACGGCTCGGGACTTTCCCGCAAAAACCTGGTCCCTCCGGCTGTACTGGGCCAGCTACTGGTCGCTATGCAACACCATCCGGCACGTATTGCTTTCCAAGCATCACTTCCTCACGGCGGCGCGCCCGGTTCGACGCTGGCCGACCGACTGCAGGATATTCCTGTACGCGCCAAAACGGGCTCTCTGCTGCATGTACGCACGTTGAGTGGATACCTTACGACGCGCGATGGTCGTATGTTGGCCTTTGCGTTGATGGCGAACAATTATACCATCCCGACCTCTCGCATTGTAAATGCGCTGGATCAGATGGTTCGGACGCTATACATGACCCCTTAGGCCTATGCCCGCTTTGCTACTGTCGCCCACTACTTTGGGCCGCCTGCTGAAAATAACCCTGCAGGGCGTGCTGGCTGTCCTGCTGCAATGGCTGGTGCTCAACCGCCTGCGTCTGTGGGGGGCCTATCCGGACGCAGTACTGCTGTTTGTGGCTTATCTCGGACTGGCCTACGGCCGCCGTGTGGGTCTGGTGGGTGGGTTTACCAGTGGCCTCCTGTTGGATGCGTTGCTTGATAGCTGGGGACTGCATACGTTTACAAAAAGCTTGATGGGCTTTCTGACGGGCCTGTTTGCCCTGGAAAAACCGGAAGCGTTTCGTCCAACGCTAACGCAGGCCTTTCTGGGAGGGCTCGTACTGGCCCTGGTTCACAATGGACTGCTGGTGGCTCTGCTGGCCCTCTCAGCCGGTACGCGCACGGCCTTTATGATCGAAGTGCTCTGGCTGGGCAGTGCCCTGTACACTGCCGTCCTGGGTGTATTGATCGTTCTGCTCCGACCGTAAAAAAACGGTACAAGGCATGGCTGCTGTTGCGGTGATCGGTCTGGGACGCATGGGCTATCCCATAGCGCACAATTTATTGAAAGCCGGCTACGACGTGGTCGTCTACAATCGCACCCCGGAAAAGGCCGCCCCGCTGGTTACCGAAGGGGCCCGACAGGCGCAATGCCCGGGTGAAGCGGCCCGTGCCACTGGCCTGGTGCTCACCATGGTGTCCGACGACGCGGCCCTGAAAGCCGTGGTGGAAGGCCCCGACGGCCTGCTGGCACAGCTGCCGCCCGGTGGCATCCATGTGGCGATGAGCACCATCAGCACAGAGCTCTCCACGCGTCTGAGCCGCCAACATCAAGCGCGGGGGCAGTTTTTTGTTGGGGCCCCTGTCTTTGGGCGGCCTGAGGCAGCCACAGCGGCTCAGCTCCGCATCGTGGTAGCAGGACCACCCGAAGCCATCGAGCGATGCCGTCCCGTGCTTGAGGTGCTTGGCAGCCGATTGTTCCTTGTAGGCACATCGCCGGCAAAGGCGCACCTGGTCAAATTGGCCGGGAATTTTCTGTTGGCCTCGATGTTGGAAGCGCTGGGCGAGGCCTTTGCGCTGATACGCAAGGGCGGGCTGGAGCCGCAGCAATTTTTTGAAATCATCGATGCACTGTTTGGCTCTCCCATCTACCACAATTACGGCCAGCTAATCGCCACGCAACGCTACACGCCTCCGGGCTTTGCCCTACCGCTGGGCCTGAAAGATGTACGGTTGGCCCGGCAGGCGGCCCATGCCCTCCAGGTACCCATGCCACTGGCTTCGCTGATAGAAAACCACCTCGTTGAAGCCCTGGCTACCGGATTGCAGGATGTTGACTGGGCAGCCCTGGCCGAGATTGCGGCCCGCCATGCCGGATTGCCTTCGGCCGCTTCTTAGCGCATCTGTTCCAGCGCGCGTCGCAGATCCGATACGATGCCGGCGGCCGTAACCTGGGGACCGGCCCCCGGGCCACGCACCACCAGTGGTGTGCGGCAGTAGTAGGCCGTGGTGAAGGCAATCAGATTGTCGGTACCCTGCAGGTTGTAGAACGGCGATTCGGGCCCCACGGCCCGCACCTCGACGGACAGGCGGCCGTCTTCGATCCGGCCAATGTAATGCAGGCGGCGCCCTTCCTGATGCGCAGCTTCGATACGTTCGCGCCAGTAGACATCCCACTCACCCAGTCGCGCCATGAACGTGTCCAGCGGCACATTGCGTAGCTCATCCGGTACCAGCGGCCGCACCGCCACGTCGCTGCGTTCAACCGGCATGCCCAGCTCACGCGCAAGGATAAGCAGCTTACGCGCCACGTCTTCACCCGAAAGGTCATCGCGCGGATCGGGTTCGGTGTAGCCGGCCTTACGCGCCGTCCGCACCGCCTCAGAGAATGGCACACCTTCGGCCATCTGATTGAATAAGAAGGCCAGCGTACCCGAAAACACGCCTTCGATCCGCCGTATTTCATCACCAGCCAGCAGCAGATCCTGCAGCGTTGCAATAACAGGCAGACCGGCACCTACGGTGGTCTCATAACGATAAGGAACCCGGCGTTCACGCGCGATCTCACGCAACCGTCGATAAAAGTCGTACGTAAGCGTGTTGGCCCGTTTATTAGGCGTAACGACAGCTACACCGGCCGCAAGCAGATCTGGATAGCGGCGCGCCACCTCTTCGGAAGCCGTCGCATCGACGACCACCAGGCGGCGTGGTCGCTCGTTGGTCAGCAGATGTACCAGCCGATCCAGGTCCATGGACTCGCCTTCTGCCTGGAGTCGTTCGCGGGCTTTGCTCCAGGGGATACCGGCCGGATGCCAGAGCATACGTTCGGCGGTCGCCAGACCGGCCAGCCGTAGCTCCAGGCCTTCCTCCTCACGCAGGTGGGGAATCTGGCGGGCCAGCATATCCAGCAATGTCCCTCCAATCACGCCCGTACCGATCAAGAACAGATGCGCCCGCATTGTCCGCTGGATGAACGTCTCATGCAACGCTTGCACGGCCCGCTGCGCATCTCGCTGGGCAATCACGGCCGAAATGTTGGTCTCGGCAGCGCCCTGCGCAATGGCCAGCACGTTCACGTTCGCCTGGCCAAGCGCCGAGAACATACGCCCGGCCAGCCCCGGCTGGTGACGCATGCGATCGCCGACCACAGAGACCGTGGCACACTCGGGCACCATGTAGATGCGCCGGATGCGTCCGGTCTCCAGCTCAAGGGCAAACGTTCGCCGAAGTGTCTCCAGGGCTGCTTCAGCCTCGGCTGCGCGTACTCCCAGGCAGAGACTCTGCTCACTGGAAGCCTGCGAGACCAGCAGCACGTTGATCTTTTGCTCGGCCAGCGCCAGAAATGCCCGCCCGGAAATGTCCGGTGTCCCCAGCATCCCTGCCCCTTCCAACATGAGCACCGCGATATCTCGAATGGCCGTTACCGCCCGCACATACCATGGCGGTGGAGGAGCCTCAGACGTGATCAGCGTACCTGGAGCCTCTGGATTCAGCGTGTTGCGAATGCGTAGCGGGATTTTTCGAGCCTGCAACGGTTCCATAGTACGCGGATGCAACACCCTGGCACCGAAGTAAGCCATTTCGGCCGCCTCCCGATAACTCAGGTGGGGCAGCACAAAAGCCTCGGGTACCAGCCGGGGATCGGCTGACATGACGCCATCGACATCCGTCCAGATAATCACCAGCTCGGCCTCCAACGCTGCCCCCAGAATGGTGGCCGTGTAGTCGCTGCCTGACCTTCCCAGCGTCGTCGTAACCCCTTCTTTGGTCGAACCGATAAAGCCCGTCACTACGACGATCTGATCTTCCGGAATCGCCGCAAAGCGCTCGCGGATCAGGTAGTTTGTGACCGAAAAATCGACGTTGGCCTCTCCGAAAGTGTCGTCCGTGCGAATCAGCTCGGTAGCCTCCAGGGCAATCGCCGGGCTACCGGCTGCCCGGAAGGCAGCCGCCACCAGTGGCGCCGAGAGACGCTCACCAAAGCTGATGATGGCGTCCCGCGTCCGAGGCGTACATTCGCGCAAGAGGTACAGGCCGTCCAGCAGTTCGGTCAGTGCCTGCCAGTGAGCGTTGAGCTGCACCTCAAGAGCCGTTCGCTCCTCCGAGGGCACAAGCGTCTCCAGCACCTCCTGATGTCGCTGCCGGAGCGCTTCGATGGTCGTGCGATGCGCACCAGTACGCGCCAGGGCTGCATCGATACAGCTCAGCAGTTGATCGGTCACCCCTCCCAATGCCGAAACCACCACAATCCGCCGAACCGTATCCGGCTCAGCCTGCACGAGCTGCACCACGCGCCGAATCCGATCGGCCGTGGCTACTGAAGTTCCTCCAAATTTATGCACTCGAATGGGACGTGCCTGTACCATAGGTTGCTCCAGAATCCATGATGTTGCACAATTTAGGCGTGGAATTTACAATGAGAAAGGGCGTCCGTCTTTTTAAAGACGCATTAAATCGCCGAAAGCGCTTTGCCCCAGCACGCATGAAAAAACGACGCATCGTTGCAGATCCGTTGACGTGAACGGAGCTTTTTTCGTAAGCTGGCGTTCCAGCGATCGAGATGTGGGGCCATAGCTCAGTTGGTAGAGCGCCACAATGGCATTGTGGAGGTCGCCGGTTCGAATCCGGCTGGCTCCACCAGAAGGCGGGGTGCTTTCAGACGGCATCCCGTTTTTTAGTGCGTCTTTTCCAACGCGCTCTGCTCTCGTAACTCCGACAGGTAATACGTGCCAGCTTCCCTGTCGGGCAACCCCGTATACAGTGAACCGGCCAGGCGCAGTAGCTATAGCTGCCCGGCATGTGCTATTCAAACCGTTTGTCAGCAGCACGACCGAAACGGGATGGGTTACATTTCAGTATTGCCCCCAGTATTGCCCCCTGAGTCCAAAGGCAGCATCTACACGATGCCCTCCCAGAGAAGCACGCCGCTTCTCCTGACCCACGATGCCGTCGCCGGCTCTCTCTAGGCGATGCAGATTACAACCACATGATCGAGGCAACACCCGGCCGCGGGACCATACATCCGCTCATGGCCCGCCTCTAATCGTCAGACACTGCGCGACTGTACCCGAAAATATGGGGCATGCACACCGATCATTTTGCCAGGATTATCTCGAGCGTGCCCCGTGTTGCCCCGTTCTGGGCAGGTTATCCCGGTCGAACGTGCACGTCTTCAGCGTACTTTCAAGTTCTGGCAAAGGCAGGCCCCTTTTTATCCATCGTCTCGACGATTTTTTCGTACGCTTCTAACGAAGAAGGGTGGTAGATTGATGGCTGAAAGCGTAACTTCGCTAACCGGAAAGCCCTTTTTGTCCTGAAATTTTTTCCAGGAAATCGGAGCCAACCATGCCTACCGCCCGACTGATCCTTGACGACACGACCATCGAGCTGCCTGTCCTTGAAGGTACCGAAGGCGAACGGGCCATTGATATTCGCAAGCTTCGGAGCCAGACCGGCTATATCACGTACGATCCTGGTCTGGCCAACACCGGTTCGTGCCAGAGCCGCATTACGTTCATTAATGGTGAGGCCGGAATTCTGCGTTATCGGGGCTATGCGATCGAAGACCTGGTGGCGCACTCTTCGTTTGTGGAGGTCAGCTATTTGCTCATCTATGGTGAGTTACCCACCCGCGCTCAGCTGGAGCAGTTTCAGGATCGCCTGACCCGCCACAGTCTGCTCCACGAAGACATGAAAAAGTTCTTCGAGGGCTATCCACCCAGCGCGCACCCGATGAGCGTCCTGTCGGCCATGGTGGCCTCGCTCTCAACCTATTATCCAGATTCGGCGGATCCGGAAATTACCGAGCTCAACATGATCCGCCTGTTGGCCAAGCTGAAGACGATCGCTGCTTTTTCTTTTAAGAAATCCATTGGCCAGCCCTACGTCTACCCACGCAATGATCTCAGCTACACGGCGGACTTCCTGCACATGATGTTCGCTGTACCTTCGGAGCCTTATGAAGTACCGCCGCTTTTCGAGAAAGTGCTGGACGTACTGCTCATCCTGCATGCCGACCACGAGCAGAACTGTAGCACCTCGACCGTACGCATGGTGGGCAGCAGTGGAGCCGACCTGTTTGCCTCTATCTCGGCTGGTATCAGTGCGCTTTCTGGACCGTTGCACGGAGGAGCCAATCAGGCGGTTATCCGGATGCTGGAAGCCATTCATCAGGATGGCGGCAATTATCAGAAATATCTTGCCAAAGCCAAAGATCCGAACGATCCTTTTCGGCTGATGGGTTTTGGCCACCGCGTTTACAAGAACTTTGACCCGCGGGCCCGGCTGATTAAGAAGCTGGTCGATCAGGTCTTCAACGAAATGGGCATCCACGATCCGCTGCTGGAAATTGCCCAGAAGTTGGAAGAAGCGGCCCTGCAGGACGAATACTTCATTGAGCGAAAGCTCTACCCGAACATCGACTTCTATAGCGGCATCCTGTACCGGGCGATGGGCATCCCGACCAACATGTACACCGTACTGTTTGCTATGGGCCGTCTGCCCGGCTGGATTGCCCAGTGGAAGGAGATGCGGGAGGACCCGCACACGCGCATTTACCGGCCGCGCCAGATTTATCAGGGCGCCCCTTATCGGCCCTACGTACCCCTTGAGGCACGGGGCTAACCCGGTATGACAGATACCGGTGTGCTATGCATTCGAAGGAGGCTCTTCAAAAAGCCGTTCGCGCAGAAAGGATAAGGTGTGTTCGATGAGTGCGGGTGGAGGTTCGGGAACGTCGGCTGCCTGGCGGACCAGCTCGATCGTTTTCCGGTACTGATCCAGATAGGCCTGGCAGTCGTCGCAATCCTGTAGGTGGGCTTCAAAAGCAGCCCGCGTATGCGCATCCAGTGCGCCGTCCAGATAGGCTGCCAGAAAACGGTTGACGTCTTCACAGGTGAGCCGACGACGGCCCAGCCATCTCTGCAACCATGCTTTCATAGATCCTCTGGTTCGATATAGGGGCTGAGGAGTGCCCGCAATGCCTGCCGGGCCCGGTGCAAACGCACGCGAACGGCTCCTTCGCTCAGCTTCAACAGTTGCGCCACCTCTTCGGTAGAAAACCCCTCGATGTCACGTAGCAATATGATTTCCCGGTAGTTGTCCGGTAGCCGGTCAATGGCTTCCCGGACCAGTCGGCGCAGATCCTCACGTGCTACCAGCACATCCGGTGGCCAGGGCCGATAGCGCTGGGCATACATCCCCTGAGAAAAGGCCGGCTGCAACCGATCCAGGTCTGCCTCTTCCATGGGAGCATAACGTCGGTTCTTGCGCAACAGCACCCGTGCCTGATTCAGGGCAATGCCGTAGAGCCAGGTCGTCAACCGCGCATCGCCTCGGAACGTATTGATCCGGTAAAATGCCTGCAGGAAAGTTTCCTGCATAACATGCTTTGCGGCCTCCTCTTCCCCCAACATCCGCAGCAGAAAGCGAAACAGTCGTGGACTTTCTGCACGTACCAGGGCCTCAAAGGCGGCCGGATCACCTCGTTTCAGTGCCTCCAGGTCATACGCAGGGGATGTTGGGGAAAGATCGGACACGACGTTGTATGCTGTGGTCCGTGACGCCCTGGCGTTACAGGCCCGGTTTCAGGTCGAACGTTCGTTCTCTACCCATTGCACGGCGTGCTGCATGAGCTCGGCCGCATTGCGTAGGCCCAGTTTGGCTTTAATGCGCGCCCGGTAAGACTCGACGGTTTTGACGGAAAGGTGCAGCCGTTCGGCGATCTCCCGGGTGCTGAGTCCTCGTCCGGTCAACTCAAACACTTCCAGCTCCCGATCGCTGAGCAGCTCAAGAGGCGACTGGCCGGCTGACCGTCGATGACCGGCCATGCTCATCAGCAGGCGCTCACTGACTTCTTCGCTTACATAGAGTCCGCCTGCCAGTACCCGGCGTACGGCCCTGACGATAACGTCGACGGCCTCAACCTTCATCACGTAGCCCCGCGCGCCGGCCCGGATCGCTCGCTCTGCATACAGCGCCTCGTCGTGCCGGGAAATAATCAGTACAGGCAGCTCTGGATTCCAGACATGCAGATGCTTGATCAACTCCAGACCGCTCATGCCCGGCAACGAAATGTCCACGATAACCAGATCAGGCCGCACTTCGTCCAGCATACCCAGCGCTTCTTCCGCAGAAGCAGCCTGTCCGCACACCTCCAGATCGGGCTCGGCCTCCAGCGTCAGGGCCAGTCCTTTGCGGACCAGCGGGTGGTCATCGACGATCAAGATCCGTTTTTTCATGATGCTTCAGGGGATCAGTTCGCTTTCCGGAAGCACCTGCGAAGCATCGGCTGGCAACACACGGCCGGTCAGGGGGACGACGGCATGCACTTCGGTGCCTCCCTCTCGTCGCCGCCGGATTTCCAGATGACCGCCCAGCAAACGTGCCCGGTAGTGCATGATACGCAGGCCCATACCACGCGTCGCTGGAAGCTCTTCCGGGATGCCCACCCCATCATCACGTACCCACAGATGGAGTGCCTCGTCATCGGCCGCCAGCATGACGGTCACCGTCTGCGCCTGTCCATGCCGCACTGCATTGTTTAGCGCTTCCTGCACGATACGATACAGATGGGTGGCGACCAGGTTGTCGGCAACAGGTACTTCTTTTTCTGTTTGAAATATGCAGCGAATGCCGAAAAGCTGCTCGGCCTGACGGGTCAGGCGATGCAACGCCGCCTGCAGGCCGTTCGCCTCCAGTTCGACGGGAATCAGACCGCGCGCCAGCGTGCGGGCCTGCTGGTCAGCCTGACGAATCAACGCTGTCAGCTCTTCCAGTTCGCGGGCTTCAGGCCGTCCCTCGGCAGCCAGCCGACGGGCCAGACTCTGACTGATAAGCGCCATTCCGGTCAGCATCTGACCGAGCCCATCGTGCAGGTCCTGGCCAATACTACGTCGTTCTTCGTCGCTAATGCGCAGGATCTCCTGTTCCAGCCGCCGTGTCTCCGAAAGATCGCGTACGATCCCTGTAAATAGCCGTCGATCGGGCAGACGCACCTCGCTGACAGCCAGATACATGGGAAACGTCGTGCCGTCTTTGCGCAAGCCGGTCACTTCCCGACCACGCCCGATGATGCGACGACGACCGGTCTCAAGATAATTGCGGAGGTAGCGGTCATGCTGCTCCCGATAGGGTGCGGGCATCAGCACCGAGATATTCTGCCCGATAACTTCCTCGGCCCGATAGCCGAAAATGCGTTCAGCAGCCGGATTAAACAACAAAATTTGACCGGTCTCATCAATGGTGATGATGGCATCGACAGCCGTTTCCACAATGGCGCGATAGCGCGCTTCACTCTCGCGCAATGCTTCTTCGTGTTCCTGGCGTTCGATCGCTGTGGCCAGCACATGCGCAACTGCCTGCAAAAAATGAATGTCGTCATGTGAAAAGACCCGAGGACGACAGGTATGCGCGCCCAGTACTCCCCAGGAACGGCCATCGACAAAGATGGGCACGCTCAGACCGGCCTGCACGCCATGCCGTTGGAGCAGTTCCGGACGGGCAAAGCGGGTCTCTCGAGCAAAGTCTTCCACAACGACGGCCCCTCCAGCGCGCAATGTATAGCCGGCCTGGGAGTCGGTGCCAGCCGGCACGCGGCATGTCCCCACCAATCCCTCCTGCCAGCCATAACCGGCCACCAGCAACAATTCGCGTTCCTCAGGAAGCAAACGGAGCACCTGAGCCAGCTCAACACCCAGGGCAGCCGCCACGCGTTCTGTAGCATATTCCAGCAGTAACGGTAGCGGCATATTGGCAAGCGCCCGACGGCCCAGCTCAGACACGACGGCCTGCTGCCCGACCCGCACCTGGAGCTCACGCTCAATGTCCCAGCGACGTTGCCGGGCCCGTGCCCGTCGCACCAGCAGCTGCAGCCGTGCTTTCAGCAGGGCAGGCGGAGCCCCGACATCCAGCAGATCATCAACCCCCGAACCGAGCAGAACGTCCAGCGATTCGGGTGTGGTACGATCTGAAAGCGCCGCGACCAACACCACTTGCTCACCCCCGGCCGTCGCCCGCACCACCTCGACCTGTTCCCGAAGCCCTTCCGGATAGCCAAAAAGGATGAGCAGATGCGGCAACCTGTCCGGAGCCGGCGGTAAGGTGCCCAGCTGGAAGACAACACTCACCCCACCCTCCTCGCGAAGCAGCCGACTCAAATGTCGCCCCATGCTCCGCGAAGCGCCCCAGATTCCCACCTGTATCGGCATCATCCTACAATTGACGGGCTAACGTGCGGCCTGATCACTCCCTCGAGGCTCACGCTCCAGGAAGTATAGGTACCCTTCAGGCGGCACGCAAGCCAACGCAGCAGGTTCCCAGCACCACAGCCGCACTGCTCGCCGTGTCCAGCCGCGCCTCCGGTCCCAGCTTATAGGCCAGAAAAACAAAAAATGCCACCATAAGCACAAACACCAGTACGATGGTCACCAACAACCATCGAGACGTAACTTCCGCCATTGTACTTCTCCAGTAAGTTCCAGCAGGCACACCAACCCTTAATAACCATACTTGCTCAGAATTCGTCAAGTTAAAATGCCGCAATGAGCACAATATGATCACGCAAAGCCGGGTACTGCTCTAACAACGTGTGCATGCGACCACTCACTGGCCCGGGCCCTTGAGCAAAGCAGAATCGCTCCACTTCAAAGCCTGCCTCACTGACGACTTTGCAAAGCGTATACGGCGTAAACCAGAAGCGATGATCGGAGTTGATGATTTCCAGATGCTGACGAGCAGCTTGATAATTCAGCCACTTCAGCGCGTTCGGTACGGTAAGAATCAGACGGTCTACCAGATCTTGATACTTCTGATGGATCTGTTCCAGAAAAGCCACGGGATTCCCAATGTGTTCCAGCACTTCGCCCAGGACCATGTAATCCCAATGCTCCGCCTTCAGCGCTTCAGGCACCGGATCGGTGAGCACGTTGTGCCGGTAAATCGTATACCCGAACCGGCGCGCTACTGCAATGGCTTCTTCGTCTACGTCTAACCCAATGCATCGACGGGCTACATGCGCCAGCTCGGCATGCACCCAGCGTCCCTGATGCAGTTTCTGTTCAATCAACGGAGCATGATCGGCACACCCCACATCCAAGATCGCCCGATCTGTCACCAGATGCTTCAACAAGTCTTGCCGGTAGACCAGCGGTGCTCCGGGACGCGCAATGGTCACCCTGAGCCCATTGTCAAATGCTGCGCCTGTCAGGTACGACTTCCAGGTAGCAATCTCGACCCATGCATTCCCATCATATGGGTGCACCTCCTGCTTTTTAGAGGTCCCGTTGACTCCATGCAACGGAGTACTCGGCAACTTCAGGGTCGTAAGCAGCGCCTCAATCGCTTCGATCTGTGCCGTCTGGTTGAAACGCTGAGCTATCCAATCTCGATACCTCCAGCTGTCATACTCCTCCGCCCGAATCAGGTGAACAAATTCATCCACACTTCGGAACAACCACGACGCAGGGAATAGCTGTTCTGCTCCTCGAAAATGATGCACTACAGGCTTGAGGCCACAGGCAGCAGCTTCCAGAATGTTGTACGGACACCCTTCATGCACACTGGTCGAAATCAGGTAGTGCTTATCCTCCAACCAGGCATCAATATCTTCCACCCATCCCTCCATGATCACATGATCCTGAAGCCCCATGGCCTGGATCATGTGCTGCCAGTATACCTCAAAACACCAATCCTGATGAATACCGGCTACGAACAAACGATACCGCTTATCCTCCTGCACTAATCTATGAATACACTGAAGCAACAGAACTGGATTTTCCCGAGAGTTGATGTATCCCACATAGGCCAGATTGAACCCGGGTTGACGCTCCTTAAAGGCAAATCGCTCCAGATCAACGCCGTTCGGAATAACCGTTTTGTCTACCTGATAGGCGGCGAGAGGAAAATATGCCTCAAAGAGTTGCTGCATGTGGGGCGCCACAAATACCAGTCGGTCCACAAAATCCCAGTTCACCTGTCGAGGAAAATCAGCGAAAATCTCACGGCTGTGCAACCGACAGACGACGGCCGCGCGTTTTTCTAAATGCTGACTGGCCTCCACCAGGATTCGATCGCACCATTCAAACCAGACAACATCGGCCCAGTCCAGCGCCTCCTGAATCTTCGACAGCTCCACCTGCTCTGTAAAATGGTACACGCGTACGTGGTGGCGTCGGGCCAGCCGTTCTTCTATATCAAAAATGAACCGCGTGTGCGGACCGCATACGAAGGCGACCTTGAGCACCTGCCGACCGGGTTCGGTCGGTTCGCCCAGATAGATGCCGGGATGGGCATTCAGTGTCGCTTCCCACTGCTTGCGCGCAGCGCGTGCCAGATCCTTTTCATACTTGCGTTTCTGCTCACTATCGGGGATCCCTTCCTGGTAACGTAGAAACGTCTCGATAGCCAGGTCGAATTGATTATATCGAAGCAGCTGGTCGATCAGGTTGAAAAAGGCATTTTCATGGCGGGGATCTGCCTGCAATGCTCGCTCGAAGCACTCGACGGCTTTCTCCAATTGGCCCAACTCGGCATACGTCAACCCTGCATCGTTCAGGGCATAGGGATTCTCAGGATCCTTCTGCAGTACCGCCTCGAACGTCTGCAGGGCCTGGGTGTAAGCGCCTTTCAGAAACAGATCTTCTCCTTTCAGCAACTGGGTCTTTAGCTCTTCGCGCATCGTACGTACCGGCAGGTGATAGGATAAAAGCTCCGTCGGTATCCCCACAAAGGCATTGCCATGCGTCCCTCGGAGCTTACGAGAGGCCCGGATAGCGAGGATCCAGATTGAAGAAAGCCTTCAGTGCGGCAAAAAGCGCAGGGTGACGGTGCGCCAGTAGGTCGGGACGCTCGAAAAAGTTTTCCACGGCCACGGCAAAAAATTCGGCTGCATTTGTGGCAGCATAGGGTCTCAGGAGCGAACGTCCCTGCCGGATCCTTACCATCTCCTGCCGGATCAGCCGTCGCCAGGCTTCAGCCGAGGCCGGGTCCAGGAGCGTCGGCATCCCGTCGGCCTCCAGGTCGCCAAAATCGAACACATGCGCCAGTTCGTGTAGCACCACATTGCTGCCATCATCAGGCACAGCCCATCCTTCCTTAACAGCTTTCACCGAAAGAATGATCGGCCCCTGGGCATGGGCCATACCGTCAAATTCGCCGGTAGTGTCCTCGTAGTAATCTTCGTCGAACCGGTCGGCATAAAACAGAATGGTGCGCCGTGCAGGCCATTCCCAGTCGGGCCGTCCATGCAACAGCAGCGCAGCACCGGCAGCCACGGCCAGTCGGAGCTCATCGGTGACCTCAACGCCCACCCCTTCAAACCGCTGTTCAGCCAAGAAAAACTGCACGTCCCGTTCAAAGCGGCGACGTCCTTCCGTATTGAGCGCCCGATAGAATGGCACATGCGCATCCAGCCACCGACGCCAGGCTGCTGGAAAGGGGCGACGGGCCAGGCGCCAGCGCTGAAGTGGCCTTCGGCTTCCTACCAGCAACACGCCCACTGCCACTATCCCACCCGGCCAGCTTCCAATTCCTGCACGTAGTCCGACCAGGCCTGTCAGCCCCCCCAGGACCAACGCCAGCACTCCATAAAACCACACCGTAATGGGCCGTACAATCTGCATAGTATCGCCTGCCTTTCTCCGAATTCAAGGAAAAGTTGCCCGTTTTCCTGGAAAATTATGCCTGTCGCCTGCCTGCCGTATCGGATAAATGCGCCTGTTTTCACAGGGATTCCCTTGGCAACGCTTTTGCCGGGACAGGGGCATGGTATCCACCGTCATCCTACCAGGCCTATGCTGCTACGTTTGCAAAATGCTGCAGCCTCAATGACCGAAGCCATCCGTCAGCAGGAACGCCTGGCCAACAACCTGGCCAACGTCAACACGGCTGGTTTCAAGCAGGAACGGTTCTTTGTAGAGGCGCTGAATGAACGCCTCGACGTCGAACGTTCACCCCGCAGCGACCGTCGCCTGACGCAGTGGAATGACATGGCCCAGGGGGCTTTCGAGTACACCGGTAATCCCCTGGACGTGGCCATTGAAGGAGACGGATTCTTTGTGGTCACCGACGAGACCACAGGGGCCACCTTCTATACACGGGCCGGTCAGTTCCGCCTGGATGCCGAAGGCTACCTGCGCACGATTGATGGTCTGCTCGTCGAAGGTAGAGACGGCCCGATTCAAATCTTGCCCCATGAGCGCAACCGTTCGCTTTCGATCAGCCAGGACGGCGTGCTTCGCGCCGACGAGCGCGAAGTTGCCCGTCTGCTCCTGGTGCGCTTTGCCCGACCGGAAGCCCTGCAGCGCGTGGAAGGTGCTCGCTTTGCGGCTCCTGACCAGGAGCCACTCCCGATCGAGTCGCCTCATCTACGTCCCGGGTTTCTGGAAAGCAGCAATGTAAACCCGGTGCTTGCCATGACGGAAATGATCGAGCACTTTCACCGCTTCGCCACCCAGCAGAAGGTCATCCAGACCACCGACCAGCTGCTGGGCGCGATCACCCGTGAGCTCGGAAAATTCTAAACCAGCTGTTGTTTTCCCATGCTGCGCGCACTCCGCACTGCTGCGCTGGGCATGAATGCCCAGCAGACCAATGTCGACAACATTGCACATAACCTGGCCAATGTCAACACGACAGGCTTCAAAAACGCCCGGGTCGTGTTCCAGGACCTCCTGTACCAGACGGTTCAGACGCCGGGCCAGGAAGAAGCAGAAGGACTCACCCCACCGGCTTCCCTGCAACTGGGCAGCGGGGTGGCCGTCGTGGCTACTGTACGCCAGTTCACCCAGGGTAGCCTGGTAGAAACCGGCAACGCGCTGGATCTGGCCATTAATGGCGATGGCTTTTTCCAGATCCGGCGTCCAGATGGCAGCATTGTCTACACACGTGACGGCACGTTCACGCTAAACGCCGACGGCACTTTTGTCACCCAGACCGGCCTCCCGCTGGAACCCGAGCTGAGCGTGCCCCCCGATACGGTCGAGATTCACATCAGCCAGGACGGGGTGGTGTCGGTCCGTCTACAGGGCGAAACGGAACGTGTAGAGATCGGCCAGCTTGAGCTGGCACGTTTTCCGAATCCGGCCGGTCTGCGGGCCATCGGCGGGAACCTGTACGAGCAGACCGAAGCCAGCGGCTTTCCTATCTTAGGCCCCCCCGGTGAAGAGGGCTTTGGAACGATCAGACAGGGCTTTCTGGAAGCAGCCAACGTGGACGTTGTGCAGGAGAT
Source organism: Rhodothermus sp. (assembly GCA_030950375.1). GTDB lineage: Bacteria > Bacteroidota > Rhodothermia > Rhodothermales > Rhodothermaceae > Rhodothermus. The sequence goes on from JAUZRN010000033.1 coordinate 55,052, forward strand.
GGTCAACCTGATCACGGCTCAGCGCGCCTACGAGATCAATTCGAAGATGGTCACCACCACCGAAGAAATGCTTCAGATGGCCAGCCAGATGAAACGATGATGCTGCTGCTGTGGACCATCGGGATGTTGCTGGGGCTCGGGAAGCTGTCCGCCGCTGAACCGGTGAATGTACGGCTCCAGCAGGCGATCGACTCGCTGTTGGCCGAAGCGTTTCCAGCCCTCAAGGGCCATCTGGTACCCCGCCTGGTACGCTATCAGGCTGTCGAAGCCAGCCGCTTCCGGCTTCGCCTGCCTCCTGCCGTTGACGATCCCACGGGTTCCTTGCAGGTTGAGATCTGGATGCCTGATCGACAGGGCACGTGGCGTAAAGCTGGCTGGGCCCTGTTTTATGTAGCCCGCTACGACTCGGTTGTCGTTACCCGCCAGATGCTCCAACGCAACGAGCCGGTCGATCCAGCGGCCCTGGAAATCGCCTGGCTGGAGACGACGCGGCTGCGCACACCACCCCTGACGCCTGCCCGGCTTCGCCAGTTGCAACAGCAAGGTCCCTTGCTGGCCAAACGTGCTGTAGCGGCCGGACAGATCCTGCGCGCCGATGACCTCCGTCCTCCTTATGCCGTCCAGACCGGCGAAACTGTCTGGATGCGTTATCGGCGCGGCAGCCTCGTACTCCGCCTGCGTTGCCAGGCCCGCGCTGCGGGTTTTATTGGTGAAGTGATCGAGCTATATGCCCCGCAGACCCGGGCCACCTACCGGGGCCGCATCGTAGCCCCGGGCCTGGTCGAATGGATTGCCACCCTTCAACCTTAAGCATCGCTACCCATGCGTACGATCTTGCCCTTGTTGAACCTGCTCTTACTGCTCAACCTGCCGGCTGTAGCCCAGTCGTCCCTGTATGCCGATTTTCGCGCAGTGCGACCGGGCGACGTCATTACTGTCATTCTGGCTGAACGTACGGCTGCCCAGCGCGAAAGCAATTACGAACACCTGGCCAATGCCAAGGTTGGTGGAGCCGGCGCTGTAAGCGGCACGCTGGGCGGACGTTTTAGCGCCGACGCCACGTTCGTACGCGAAAGCAAAGCCAATAACGAAACCTTCCAGCGTGACCTGCTGGAAGGTACCATTACGGCCCTCGTGATCGGCATCGACTCGACTACGGGCAACCTGCTGATCCGAGGCGAACGCAAACTTAACATCAATGGCGTTACCCACCTGATGCGTATCTCCGGCACGGTACGCCCTTACGACGTACGCTACGACAACACGGTGTTTTCCTACCAGATTGCCAATGCCCGCATCGAATACCGGCAAAGTGGACTCCCCCGCAAATTTTTCCGCCCGGGCCTCCTTACTCGTCTGGGCGCTCTGGCCCTGATCGGTGCTGCTATTGCCCTCGGTGTTCAGTAAAGAAGTCGTAAGTACCATGCGTCCGTGGACTTTTTTCGCCCTGCTTCTCCTTCCCTTCCTGCCCGCAACCGGGCAAAACGCGGGACAGGCCCGCCTGAAAGATCTGGTTTCTATCGAAGGGGCTGCACCGATCCAGCTTATTGGCTACGGGCTGGTGGTCGGACTGGATCGCACAGGCGACCGGGCACGTGGCCGACGGGGATCGCCCTACACTGTACAGAGCATCGCCAACATGCTGCGTCGCTTTGGGATCACCATCGATCCTAACCTGCTCCGCGCACGCAACACAGCGGCTGTTATGGTTACCGCTACGCTGGACCCCTTTGCAGCGCCAGGCACCCGTCTGGACGTTACCGTCTCGGCGTTGGGCGATGCCCGCTCTCTCTCGGGTGGCGTCCTGCTCCAGACGCCACTCCAGGATCCCGCCACCGGTCAGGTGTACGCCATCGCCCAGGGACCCGTCTCGACCGGTGCTGTGCTTGCCTCCAGCTTTGGCTCTTCCGTACAGATTAACCATACAAACACAGGCCGCGTGCCCGGTGGTGCGGTGGTGACAGCTACCCCCTCCGTAACGCTCAATAGCGCGCAGCTGGGGCTGGCCCTTAAACGTCCGGACTTTACCAACGCCACACGCATTGCCGAAGCCATCAACAACCGCTACCCGAACAGCGCCGAAGTCGTCCATGCAGGACTGGTACGCGTCCGCCTGCCCGACGGCATCGATAACCCGGCCCAGCTGCTGGCCGAGCTGGAACCACTGACCATCGACGTGGACCTTCCAGCCCGCGTCGTCATCAACGAACGCACCGGGACCATTGTAGCCGGTGGCAATGTGCGCATCAGCGAGGTGATGATCACCTACGGTAGCCTGGTCATCTCCACCCAGGCTGAACCGTTCGTGTCCCAACCGCTACCATTCAGTCAGGGAGAAACGGTCACCGGCGCACGTGCCACAATCGACGTGCAGGAAGAAGTGGCCCGCTCGGTGGTGTTAGGTCCCAACGCTAACGTTGCCCAGCTGGCCGCTGCCCTCAACGAGCTGGGACTGACAGCCCGCGACATCATTGCCATCTTCCAGGCCATTGAGCGGGCCGGCGCCCTCCAGGGAGAACTGGTCATTCTGTAAGCGCCATGACGGAAAAAATTCAGCCTACACTGGGACCAACGGGCATAACGGCCCTGCTGGGCGTGCGACGCCCCCATACACCCGAGGAAGCCGCCCGGCAATTCGAAGAGATATTGTTGCGTCAGTTCGTACAGGTCCTGACGCGTGACCTTTTTCGCGAATCGCTGACCGGCGATGAAGCGCCCGGCTGGCTGAGTTCCTACCGGGATACCCAGCGCGATGTACTGACCGACGTGCTGGCCCGTCACCTGGCCGAGCAGGGCCGCCTGGGCATTGCCGAGCTGCTGCTTCGCCAGTGGCAACAGACAGGCCACCTGTCCACTCCCAACCCTGAAGCCGAATCGCAACCATGAGCATTCCCTCGAACATATTGCAGCAGTTTGTTGAATCGATCAAAGCAGAGCTCAACCTGCTGGAGCAACTCGAACAGAGTTTCGAGACGCAGCTGGAAGCACTCCGAAGTCATCAGCACGAAATGTTGGAACAGGCCGCCATACGTACCAGCCAACTGGTAACCCAGCTTGAGCGCTTGCAGCAAAAACGCGCAGGTAAGGGGCGCCTGTTGCGACGCTTGCTGCATCTGGATCTTGCAGCCCCCACCGAACAGCTACTGGCCGCCCTTGAAGCGCACCCGGAAAGCCAGGCAGCCGCTCGCACACTGCGGCAGCTGCAACAGCAACTCCAGGAACGACTGCATCAGACCCGCCAACGCTGTGAAACGCTTGAGTTTTCGCTGAAATACGCGATACAAATAGGACAGGAGCTCCTGGAGTTGCTGCAGCTCCTGAACCAACCGGCTCACCGCATATACACCCCCACCGGCCAGACCCGGCAGACCTGCCCGAAACGTTCCGTCGTCAACCGCCTGGGTTAAACCTATGAGCCTGAATCAATTGTTCAGCCTGACGCGCCGCTCATTCCAGACGATTCAGGCGGCGATGAACACCATCGGGCAAAACGTAGCCAATGCGAATACTGAGGGTTATGCCCGTCGGCGCGTGACACTGCAGGCTGTCAACCTGCGCGATGCGGGCCTCTACACGGCCCTCCCGCCTCGGACGGCCACCGGTATGGGCGTCTCGGTAGCTACCTATGAGCGCCTGCGCGACCACCTGCTTGACGTGGCTGCCTGGGACGCACGCGCCAGTTTAGGGGCATCTGATGAGGAAACACGCATCTACCAGATCCTGGAAAGCCTGCTGGCTGCCGACAGTGACACCGGTCTACCCGCGCTGCTCAACGACTTCTGGAATCGATGGACCGACCTGGCTAACCAGCCTACCGACACTGGCGTCCGCGAAGCATTGCGCGGACAGGCCCAGACGCTCATCGACACGTTCCGCCGATTGGCACGCGATCTGGACACGCTCTCTACGCAGACCACCGATGCGCTGCGTGACGCTGTCGATCAGGCCAACAGCTTGCTCGAAGAGCTGGCTGCACTCAACGCTACCATTCGGGCGGCCCGCCAGCAAGGCAATCCGGATCTGGTGGCCGAAGATCGCCGCGATGAGCTCGTCCACAAGCTGGCTGAACTGCTTCCCGTCCAGGTTCAGACGCTGGAAGACGGCACCTACCAGCTGACCGTCAATGGCATGGCACTCGTGCAGGGCGATCAGGTTATGCCGTTGACCCTGAACCTGAGCGGAAGCTCCCCGACGCTCACCTTCGGCAATACCGGGGTTGCTTTTCAAGCAACCGAAGGCCAAGACGGTCGCATCGGTGCGCAGCTTCGCATGCTGACCCAGACGCTCCCTGACGTCCGGCAACGACTCGATACCCTGGCCGCCACGCTGGTCACTGAAATCAACAGTCGACATGCCAGTGGCTACGGCCTGGATGGCCTGAGTGGCCGCGCCTTTTTTGACCCTGCTGGTACGACAGCGGCTACCATCGCCCTATCGGCCGACGTGCTGGCCGATAGCCGAGCGATTGCCGCCTCCGGCGACCCAACCGCCCCCGGTGATAACAGCATCGCTCTCCAGATTGCCAGCCTGCGTGATGCCCTCCTCTTCAACGGCGGTACCGAAACGGCCGAAACCTATGCCATCAACCTGGCCAGCCGCATCGGTGCCGCCGCACAGGACGCTACCGGTCGGCTGGAACGCTCACGGGCGACCATCGACCATCTGGATGCACTCCAGCAGGGCGTCATGGGCGTCTCACTCGACGAAGAGCTGACCAACATGATTCGCTTTCAGCAGGCCTATGCGGCCACGGCTCGCGTGCTGGACACCGCCCGCACCATGATGGACACCCTGCTGAACCTCTGATCCCATAGCTGGCCATGGATTCGCTACACATAGCTTTCACCCGACAACAGAGCCTTTACCAGCTCCTGGCCGAACGTCAGATCCAGGAACGCCGCCTGGAGCTGGCCCGACTGCAAGAGCAGATGGCAACGGGCCGTCGCCTCAACCGTCCCTCGGACGATCCCGGCGCTTACACGCTGACCCAGGCGCTACGTCGTCTGAGCCAACGCTACGACCAGTACGAACGCACGCTGGCCCTTGGCCGTGCCTGGCTGAACGCTACCGAAGAGGCCCTCTCCTCGCTTGTCGAGCTGTTCAATAGCGCCTACGAAGAAGGCCTGCGGATGGCTACCGAAACCGCCTCCACCTCCGACCGCGCCACCACCGCGGATGTGCTGGAGCAGCGCCTCCAGGCCGTGCTCGACCAGCTCAACGCCCGCCATAACGGCGAATACCTGTTTGCTGGTACCCGCACTACCACCCAACCCTTCCAGCTCACTGCGGGGACCGTCAGCTACAATGGCAACAATCAGACACGCCTGCAGGAAATCGCGCCCGGCCTTCAGGTAGCCATCAACCTGCCCGGCAATGCCGTCTGGGAAGTCGATGAAAACGGCGACGGCACCCCGGACTTCACCATCACCGAAGCCTGGCAAGACCTGATCAATGCGCTACGGGCCGATGACACCGCCCAGATTCAGAACGCCATGGCGCGTGTGGAAACTGCCCGCAACCATTTGCTCGACCGCATCGCGCAGGTAGGCGAAACCACCCGACGACTGTCGATGGCCGAAACAGAATTGCAGAGCGCCCGCCTGCGCCTCGAAGCGCAACGTAGCCAGCTGGAAGACGCTGACTTTGCTCAGCTCGCCGTCCAGCTACAACGCAACCAGTTAAGCCTCGAAGCTACCCTCCAGGTAACTTCTCGCCTGCTACAAACCAGCTTGTTAAACTATCTGGCGCCATGATACACGGATCGTTTCTGGAAAACTTTCGACTGCCACCGCCTGCTTTTGATCGGCTGGAGCAGCTTGACGACCGACTCCGTCCGCTCTGGAAGGCGGTTCGTCGCCAGGAATCGCGACGCGTGCTGACCCAGGCCGCCCGCCTGTTGGATGCGCCGGAGATGAGCCTGGCTACCATGCGAGCCGGACTGCTCAACGCCCTGGCCGCCGCCCGCCTGCAGTTGCGCCACTATGAAGCCGCAGAACGCATGCTGCGGCTTTCGCTGGCTGCCCTGCCCACCCAGTGGATGGCTGCCCGCCTGCTGGTACACCTCTATGAAACGCAGCGTCGCTATGAGCCTGCATACGCCCTGCTGAGCCGCCTGCAGTCCCGGCCACCAGGGGCTACCTGGGATGAACCCCTCTCCGAAACCGACTGGCACCTGGGCATGGCCGCCCTGGCCTGGCGGCTACGTCGGTGGCCGACCGTCAAAGCACACGTTCGCGCCGCCTTCCCTGAACCCACCCGAATGCCCCTGGCGCTGCAGGCCGACCTGCTACGACTGGCCTTCTATCAAGCGTGTCCTGCGGAAGCGCTCGCCATGGCCCGCCATCTGCTCGAACACCAATCCGACGAACAGACCGTTGACATGCTCTTACAGATCTTCGTACAGCAGGGCTGGAAACAAGAAGCCTGCACCCTCTACCGCCAGGCCTACCATCGCTATCCTGAAAGCGAACGCCTGCGCCGGCGTCTGGTGGCCCTCTGCCTGCAAACCGGCGCCATCGAAGAAGCCCGCCGCCTGGCCCGCCTGGGAGCCCTTTCGCTGGATGTAGAATCATAATGAACCTGGATCATGCCTGCGGCGCGCCCAATCCTGAGCCAACTGGAACTGCGGTGTCCACCGCTTCCCCAGACCCTGGTGGAAGCCATGAAGCTGCTCAACCAGCCCGACCGGCTGGAAGTGGGACCGGTCACCCGGCTGGTAGAACGCGACCCGGTAGTCGTCGCCCGCCTGCTGCAAATCGTAAACTCGGCTTACTACGGACTGCGCCGCACGGTCAGTAGCGTCGAACGTGCTGTCGTGCTCCTCGGTCCCCTCAGCGTGGCCGGCATCATCGTCAGCATGCACATGCTCCGGCTACGTACCACGCTGCCCTCCTCGGCGCTGGCCTGCTTCAACCGTCTGGCTCAGCACTGTCAGGCCACCGCTTTCCTGACGCGACACCTGCTCGAAATGCTGGGATCGCGCCCTAACGTCCGGGCAAGTGTGGGTTTTACAGCCGGCCTGCTCCATGATTTTGGCAAAATCATTCTACTCTACAACTTTCCCCTCGAAGCGGTGGGCTTTTACGAACAACAGCGTCTCCGTGGTGAAATACAGGCACACGATGAACGTCAGCTGGAACAACTATTGTTCGGCTGCGACCATACGGAAGCCGGCGAATATGTGGCGCGCAAGCTGAATTTTCCAGACGTACTGGTCGATGTGATTCGCTACCACCACGTACCGGCACAAACCCCACCCGTCAGTGAAGCCTACATGATCATGCCGGCGGTGGCCGTGGCCGACCTGGTTGCCCGCACCATGGGCTATGCCTTTACCCATCCGCTCACTGCCACACAATGCCTGCAAGATTCCGTCTGGCGACTGTTAATTGCACGCTACAAACTCACCGAATGGACTCCAGAAAGCCTGCTGGCCCACCTGCAGGATCAGCAGGAACACCTGGACCACCATATTCAACACCTGACCTTACCCAACGCGTTACAGCGTAACCGACGCTTCCTATGAAAGTGCTGCTGGTAGAGCCCTCGCAGCTTCGATGCCGCATTAGCAACCTATTGCGGCTGGGCGGCATTGAAGAGGTTACGGAGACCACGAGCAGTGCCGAAGCCTATCATCTGCTCCAGCAACAGGCCTATGATCTACTGCTCGTTGGTCCCAATGTAGCAAATCCTTCTGGCCTGGAACTGCTTCGCAAGCTGCGTCAGATGCCGAATCATCAAGATATGGCCATTCTGATTTTTCTGGAAATGCCTACCGACGAACTGGTACTGGCAGCAGCCGAACTGAACGTCGACGGGATCATCGTCGTGCCTTTTGAAGACGACTACCTGCTCTTTCGGGTGCGCGAGACGCTTCAGCAACTTCGCCAACGCCGTCTGGGAACCACTCGATCTGCCTACCGGAAACGTCTACACCTGGTCTCCCACATTGACCCCAAGGCCTCTTCATAACGCAGAAACCGTTTCCAAAATAAACTCCGGCCTTCTTTTTCAATTTCATGGGCCTTAGATTCCGGACAAGTTCTCCGGCTGCAACCAATTCGGTTCGCCTATGCATCTGACGTGGCCCGATTGGGTGCTCATTGCTACCTATTTTGTTGTTTCGCTGAGCATTGCCCTTTACTACTATCGACGTGCCGGCAAAGACACCTCGGAATTCTTTCTATCCGGCCGCAATCTGCCCTGGTGGTTGGCCGGCACCAGCATGGTAGCGACCACGTTCGCAGCCGACACCCCACTGGCTGTTTCGGAGCTGGTAGCCTACAACGGCATTGCTGGTAACTGGCTCTGGTGGAATTTTGCCCTGGGGGGCGTGCTCACCGTGTTTTTCTTTGCGCGGCTCTGGCGCCGCAGTGGCGTACTCACCGACGTCGAGTTTGTCGAACTGCGTTACAGTGGTCCGGCGGCCGCCTGGTTACGCGGTATTAAAGCGGTCTATTTCGGACTACTGATGAATGTGATCATTATCGGATGGGTATCGCTGGCCCTGGAGACGGTGATCGAAGCGCTGTTTCCCGATCTGACTTTCTTTGGCCGCACCTCATTCACCTTGCTGGGGACCGAGATAAGTGCTTCGCTCATGCTTGTTGCCCTGCTGGTGCTCCTGGTAGGCATTTACTCGCTGATTTCTGGCCTGTGGGGCGTGGCCGTCACCGATCTGTTCCAGTTCGTACTGGCCATGGTTGGCACTACGTTGCTGGCAATTTTTGCACTCAACCTGCCCGAAGTAGGTGGTCTGACCGGTCTCAAAGCGCAGCTACCGGAGACGACCTTTCGGATGCTCCCCACTATTGGCGAAGCCGTACAAGGCATTGGCGTGCTGGCCCTCTCGGCCACGGCCTTTGCTGCCTATGTGGGCATCCAGTGGTGGGCCAGCTGGTATCCGGGTGCCGAACCGGGCGGCGGTGGCTACATTGCCCAGCGCATGCTGGGTGCCCGAGATGAGCGGCATGCCCTGTTTTCCGTGCTCTGGTTCACTATTGCCCACTACTGCGTACGGCCCTGGCCCTGGATTCTGACCGCTCTGGTCGCGCTGGTGCTCTTCCCCGACGAAAACCCACGAACGGCCTATGTACTTGTCATGCGCGACACCCTGCCACCGGGCCTGCTGGGCCTCCTGTTTGCCGCTTTTCTGGCAGCCTTCATGAGCACGGTATCGACCCAGCTCAACTGGGGCGTTTCCTACCTGGTCAACGACGTCTGGCGTCGGTTCATTCGTCCCGATGCGCCCGAAAAACACTACGTGCAGGTCGGACGGGGATTGACGTTCCTGCTGGCTGTGCTTAGCATTCTGGTTACCCTCCAGCTCGAATCCATCAGCGGTGCCTGGAGCCTGATCCTGACCGCCTCGGGTGGACTGGGACTCGTACTGATCCTGCGCTGGTACTGGTGGCGCATCAGCGCCTGGAGCGAGCTGACAGCTACCCTGGTACCGCTGCTGCTAACCGGCCTTTCCCTCCTGGGCGTGCCGGTACCAGGCCTGCTGGACCCCTTCCCCATCAACCTGTTTGCCGTGGTCAGCTATACCACGCTGGCCTGGGTGACCGTTACGCTCTTTACGCCACCCACCGACATGGCCACGCTTGATGCCTTCTATCGCCGCGTGCGCCCGGCCGGCCCCGGCTGGCGCTCCATAGCTGCCCGACATCCAGACATCCGCCCCGACACAACGCTGCGCAGGATGGCCCTCGACTGGCTGGCCGGTGTGGTGCTCGTCTATAGCACCCTGTTTGGCGTCGGTCAACTTCTGGTAGGCTCATCTCGGGTAGGTCTGTTGCTGCTACTGGTTGCCACCGGCACGGGCGCTTTTCTCTGGCATCACCTGCGTCACCAGCTTCCACCTTCTACCCCCACTCCACGAAACGTCCCGTCGGCCGACTGAGTATTACAGAAGCATCCGCAAACCGCAGTAGTGTCTGCTGCCATGCACAGATTTCAAGGTGAGCTGATTATCGTCGGGGATCGGGTCTTGATCGCACCCGACGAAGGAGAACGCCAGACACAGACGGGCCTGTACCTGCCAGCTACGGTGGTAGAACGTGAACGCGTAGGTAGCGGCCGTGTCGTCAAAGTGGGCCCGGGTTATCTGATGCCGAATCCAGAGTACTCCGAAAACGAACCCTGGGCCCCCCATAGGGAAGCCGTCCGCTACCTGCCCCTACAGGCCCAGCCCGGCGACTATGCCTTCTTTCTGAAAAAGGACGCCATCGAGCTGACCTACGAAAACCGCAACTACGTGATCGTCCCCCACAGCGCCATTCTGGCTCTGGTACGTCCCCACACCGAAGATTTGCTGGAAAACCTGGACGACCTGGAAGATCTCGACGATTTGCTCGATGCCTCGTAACAACTACCGATTGCCTGGCAATACCTCCGCTACACTATCCCCCTGGTGAACCAACTCGATTACAGGCAAGTGCCCTGATCCGCCGATCAGGTAGGCGCACGACTGCCGAATAAAACCTGGCCCCCCACTTCTGCTGCGCTGACGGCCCGGAAAATGCCTGCCCTTGCAGCAGGCCCCCTGATAGGCAAACGGTGATACCGGCTCTCCATGGGCGATCTTTTCACTGCCGTCTACGACGGTTCTTGTTCCGGATATGCTCCCACCCGAACAATCAGAAAGTACCACACATCTATGTGTCAACAGATAAAAGTTACAAATTCACGGGTACCAGGCTCTTGACAGATTGTGTGTGTGTGTGTGTGTGTGTGTATCTTACCGGCAGCTTTTCAAAAGCGAGTACGGTTCCCGTTGAGACCTTTCGGCCATGTCGGCGACTCAAAAAATCGGCCTGGGGCTGCTGCTCCTGACGCTGAGCTGGAGTCTGTATGCCTGGCGCGGGCATGAGCGCCCGCCTGAAGTGCCCTTCCCGTCCGAAGCGTTCGTGCCCGTCTGGACCCCGGTCGAAGCCACAGCACCGACTGACCGCCGGGGCGAGGTGCTGTTGTTTTTCAGCCCGGACGACTGTGGTCAGACGGTGGTCCGTACGGCAGCGTTCTGGGTGGAGGGGGCGCAGGCGCTGGGTTTTCGGGTGGTGGGGATT
>JAUZRN010000034.1 GCA_030950375.1 Rhodothermus sp.
CGTACCGGATAGCGCGGGAGGATTCGTTGCGGAGCTGGGTGCGTTTTGGTCGGATCGACACGGTGCAGGTCGAGCCGTTTTTGTTGGTGTTCTACGAGGGGCGTTTCGAGGTGGTGCTTTCGCCCAATAGTTGGGATCCGGGTTGGAGTCGGTATCCGAACGAGAAGTTACATTTTCGGGGGCGTTTCAGGGTGCCGGTTGTTTTGTGGGAGACGGTGTACCGGTGCTGGCGGGAGGGCAAGGATTGCCTGCGCGTAGAGGTGCGTACGCTGTGACCGATGGCAGAAGTGGGTTAGCGTGGACCTGGTGTCGGACCGTCTGTATGTTGCCACCGCCGCGTCGTTTTCCACAGGAAGGCGCTGCCAAACAGGGTGGGAATATCTCAACCCCGGTTAGCGTGTCTCGCCGGTTTGTCGCACCCCACTTTATACGCTCAACCTGAGCACGAAATAAAACGGAACCCATCCCCGCCTCACTTCGTTGAGAAGCGCCGGAAGGGCAAGTCCCGTACGGCCAGCTCCCTCTGAACCCCGCCAGGGCCGGAAGGCAGCAACGGTAGGAGGTTGTAGCGGCGCGATACGGGGTGCTTGCCCTTCCTTTTTTTTACAGCACACTTCACGAATTCCTGTTGTATTTTATCGACAGTTATCCTTCACCCACCAAGCGATTGTAAACTTCTATGTGGTACAATCTTCTGCTGGCTGGTCAACCTGCTGAAGGGGCACCGAATCCGCTGGTTACCTTCCTGCCGCTGATTTTAATCTTCATCGTATTTTATTTCTTTTTGATTCGTCCTCAGAAGAAAAAGGAGGAGCGGCGGCAGAAAATGATCGCCGCGCTTAAGAAAGGTGATAAGGTGGTAACCATCGGAGGCATTCACGGGACGGTCACGCAGGTGGACGATACCAGCATCCTGCTCCAGGTCGACAGCAACACGAAACTGCGTATCGAAAAGTCGGCCGTAGCCACTGTGCTCTCTAAAGACTGAGCCGTGAACCCAGCACGCTTCGGTCGGTTCAAAGTGCACGCACCGACTATTTTACAAGCACGCTACAATGGCCGACAAACTGATGGCTCCGCATGCCACGCAGACCGCCGGCTGTCCCTGCTGCGACGGGTCGGCCTCGGAAGTTTCGGCGTCGTCGTCTGAAGCGTTTCGTTTTGACACGATTGAAGCGGCCATTGCCGACATTCGCGCCGGCAAACTGGTCATCGTGGTAGACGACGAAGATCGGGAAAATGAAGGGGACTTCATCGGTGCGGCCGAAAAGATCACGCCCGAGCTGGTCAACTTTATGACGAAGTATGGGCGGGGGCTCATCTGTGTAGCCCTTACGCCCGAGCGGACAGTCGAGCTGGACCTCGACCTGATGACGCCTACCAATACGGCTCTGCACGAAACGGCTTTCACCGTATCGGTCGATTATCGGCACGGCACCACAACTGGCATTTCAGCCGCTGATCGAGCCGCCACCATTCGGGCGCTGGCCGATCCCTCAGTCAAGCCTCAGGATTTTGCCCGTCCGGGCCATGTTTTCCCGCTGCGTGCACGTCCGGGCGGTGTATTGCGCCGGGCCGGTCATACGGAAGCTGCCGTCGATCTGGCCCGATTGGCCGGGTTATATCCGGCCGGTGTACTCGTCGAGATTCTCAACGACGACGGTACCATGGCCCGCGTGCCCGAGCTGATGGCAATTGCCCGACGGTTCGGACTGCGCATCATTACGATCAAAGACCTGATCGCCTATCGAATGCGCACCGAGCGTCTGATCAATCGGCTCGTCGAAGTGGATCTACCGACCAGATACGGTCATTTCCGTCTGATTGCCTACGAAGAGCGCTACACGGGAGACGTGCACCTGGCGCTTGTTAAAGGTACCTGGTCAGAAGACGAACCGGTGCTGGTGCGTGTCCATTCGCAGTGCGTTACTGGCGACATCTTCGGGTCGCTTCGCTGTGATTGTGGTGAGCAGCTGGCGGCGGCCATGCGGCGCGTCGAGGAGGAAGGCCGTGGCGTCGTGCTCTATATGAAGCAGGAAGGCCGCGGTATTGGTCTTATCAACAAGCTGCGGGCTTATAAACTGCAGGATGAACAGGGGCTGGATACGGTCGAAGCCAACCTGGCGCTGGGGTTTCAGATGGACCATCGTGACTACGGCATTGGCTGCCAGATTCTGCGAGATCTGGGCATTCGCAAGCTACGTCTGATGACCAACAATCCGCGCAAGCGGGTTGGACTGGCTGGCTATGGCCTGGAGATTGTCGAACGCGTGCCCATCGAAATTCCTCCCAACGAAGTGAACCATCGATACCTGCTCACCAAACGCGACCGCATGGGCCATCTGATTCTGAATCATCTGGACAAGCACGATCAGGAAACGTTTCGTAAGCTGCTTTGACTCAACCGACAGGCTCAGGGCTTACGGGGTGGTTCGCCTTCGGCTCCATCATCTGGACGAAAATGCTGATAGCCGGCAGGTTCTAAAGGGATCAATGCGCCTTCCGGGGTCTGCACCTGGACACCCTGATCAGCCGGTAAAAACTCACCGATTACATTAAACGAAGTCGGGTCCAGCAATTCAAGTTGTTCTGGGGGCAACGCAAAAAGTAACTCATAGTCTTCGCCGCCAAAGAGCGCATAGGTATCAACATCTTCGGAGAAGCGGTCGGCCACCTCACGTGTCTCGAGCGCTACCGGAATAGCCGAGGCATAGACAATCGCACCGCAGTTGCTGTGGCGGCACAGATGATGCACCTCGGAGGCCAGACCGTCCGACACGTCGATCAGCGCGTGCGGCCGGATCCCCCGTGTACGCCAGTCGCGAATCACATCAAGACGCGCCTCGGGAAGTAACTGCCGCTGAATCACGTACCGAAACGGCTCCAGATCGGGTCGGTAGTCTGGCCCTTCTTCCTTGAGCGCTCGCCGCTGTTCCAGCAGAATCTTCAGGCCAGCGTAAGCGGCGCCCAGATCGCCCGACACGCACAGCAAATCGCCAGGCCGCGCCCCTCGTCGAAAAATGATTTCTTCTATGCGGGCAGCTCCCACGACAGTCACCGCAATACACAGCGCATGCGCAGCCGTTGTGTCGCCGCCCACCAGTACCAGTCCATACTTTTCGCAGGCGCGGCGAATGCCCCGGTAAAAAGCTTCCATCATCTCCACAGAAATCCGAGCAGGAATACCCACGGTAACCGTTGCATACCGGGGCTCAGCGTTCATGGCCACCACATCGCTCACGTTGACGGCAATCGCCTTGAAGCCCAGATGCTCCATCGGGGTCATCAGCCGGTCGAAATGCACGCCTTCAAGCAGCGCATCGGTCGTGATCACATGTACCGTTTCCTCATCGGGCAAACGGTAAACAGCCGCATCGTCGCCGATGCCTACTATCAGATCAGGATCCGACAGATCTCCCACAATGGCCTGGAGTCGTTCAATCAGGCCAAATTCTCCCACTTCGTTAATCGGTGTGAAGGTCTCGCTCATTGTCGATTTTCTTTCAGGCAGGCAGACAGAGTTTACCCAACAGGGTAGCCCGACGGGCCCCGGTTACATGGGGCAGGTTTGTAGGTACCCCGTTTAACAGTTCATGAGCCAGGACGGCAAAACAACAAGCTTCTTTGGCGTCAGGATCCAGCCCATAGTCAGCCACGGAGCGCACCGGAATGGGTGAAAAATAGCGTGCAAGCAGCGCCATCAGCGTACGGTTGTGCACTCCACCGCCCGACACAATCAACACGTCAAACGGATGCGATGCGCGCACATAGCGGGCATAGGCCTGATAGACCGAAGCAGCCGTCAACGCTGTCAGCGTAGCTATCTGGTCATAGGGATCGGTTACCCCCATAGCCGTCGCTTTTTCTAAAAAGGCAGCTAAAAATGCAGCGCCAAAGTATTCACGACCCGTAGATTTGGGCGGCGGCTTAAGGAAATAGGGGTCGTAGAGCAACTCCGCCAGCAAGTTTTCATGGATGTGCCCCTGAGCCGCGTAGTTTCCGTCTGGATCGTAGGGCACGCCGAAGTGTTGCTGGGCCAGCGCATCTATGAGCATATTGCCCGGCCCCGTGTCGAAAGCACGGACGTCCTCGCATCGGGCATCGGCTGGCAGCACGGTCAGGTTGGCAATGCCGCCGATGTTGAGCAATCCACGCGTCTCTGTGGGATGCGTGAAATACACGTAGTCGAAATAGGGTACCAGCGGAGCTCCTTGCCCTCCCAGCGCCATATCGGCCTGCCGAAAATCACCTACCACAGGCACGCCCAGCAGGTTGGCCAGCACCGAGGGATCTCCAATCTGCAGCGTAGCCGTCACCCGGGCGCCGGCACAGCTTGTAGGTTCCGGGATGTGCTGGACAGTCTGACCATGGAGGCCAACCAGGTCCAGCATGTCGCGGGAACGTGTGGCCTGTGCCAGCACAGCCTCAACGGCTTCGGCATAAAGCTGAGCCAGCCGGACGTTTAACAGGGCCAGCGCATGCACCGACGACGTCTCAGATTCACTGTTGCGGAGCAGTGCCATGCGCAGCTCCTCTGGAAACGGCCGATGCACGAACGCTTCCAGGGAAAGCTGGAGCCTCCGACCACTCCCCTCCAGATAAACCAGGGCCGCATCGATACCGTCCAGCGAGGTGCCGCTCATTAACCCTACCACATGGCGTCCCGGTCGAAGCCAGAGTCGCTGCCAGCACCGAGGAAGGGGGTGTACCATAGATCAGGCGTTCATCAACTGGCCTGTCCGGCCGCTTTTTCGCGCATTTTGGCTGCCTGTTCGTGATAGTGCGTAGCCTTTTCAGGGTGCTGCAGGGCCAGTTTTTCGTATACGCGGGCGGCCTCTTCGTACTGCTGCTGCGCGGCGTAGATGAGGGCCAGTGTTTCTGAAACCAGATCGTCTACATCGTCTTCAAGCTCCGGTGGTGGGATGTCGTCCAGGTCGGGACGCGGCTCGATCCGGGCCGACGACAACTCAGCAATCAGACGATCCAGGTCCAGATCATCCTCCAGCGTAGCTGTTGGACGGGACGGCTCCTGCCCGGCGCCTACCTGCTGGTTGACGACCTGGGCCAGCTTCCGCAGTGGATCAGGCAAGTCCGGCTCTTCTGCAGCCTGACGGGATTCAACTGGCCGCATGACCTGCCGCAGCGCAACCCGTCCTCCTTGCTGCACCACCGGGCTATCAGGCAACCAGAAAGCTACCCGCTGCCACACCGTCAGTGCTTCATCCCAGCGGCCTGCTTGCTGAAGCGCACGGGCCAGCAGTACCTGCACCGCGCTCCATGCCGGGAACTGCTCCGCCAGCTGGTAAAGCACCGGGAGCACAGCACGGGTTTCGCCCTGTTCAAGTTGTTGGGCGATATCCCGCAAGTCGGGAAGCGACATGGTTTCTGGTTTCGGGATGGCAGACGCTCGTATGGTTCAGAGACCTTTCTTAAGATACAACGATTTTTTGTTGGTTACCAGTTGGCTGTAGCTGCCGTAAAAATGTCATCAGCCAGGTTGCGCAGTACCAGCCGCGCTGTTTCCTCTTCGCCGGCCACTCCCTGCTGCACCGGGTCATACTCCTCAAAGGCCGAAAAACTTCGCTCCAGCAACACCTGATCGTTTACCTGATCTATGTAGCGTACCGTTACCGTAACCGTAACGCGATTGCGCTCGGCCCGTTCAGCGCCACCGATTGCCGTGGGCTCATTTGTATAACGGTCGATCCGCACTTCCAACAGCGCATCGGCCACTTCCGGATCGGGCTCGAGGGTCAGCCGCGTCTGATTGACAAAGCGCTCAATGAGCAGGTCGGTGAGCTGCTGATCCAGGTTGGTAAAGGGGCTGTTACTGCGGTCTTCAACCAGGGGTATCGCAATGGTCTGCAGATGCGATGGAATTGACGCGCCTGTAAAGCTGTAATAGGCACATCCGCTCAATGTCAGCCATCCGATCCACCAGCTCCAGAGCCACTTATAAGGCTTCATCGATCTCCTTCAGTTTCCGGTAAAGGGTACGTTCACTGATTCCCAGTGCCCGCGCAGCCTGTCGACGGTTGCCCCCGTAGCGTTTGAGTGCCTCGACGATCAGCATGCGTTCGGCTTCAGCCAGCGTAGGCAGCCGCTCCCCATTCAACAATCCAGCAATCGCTGTTTGGTCGTCTGCTTTGCTGGCCTCGGCGGCGGTATCCGACGTACTGTCTGACAGCCCGGAGCGCGTGCCCATCTCGACTGGTTCGAAGTCTATCTCCTCTTCGATAGGGACCTCTTCTACAAAGTCCACGTCTTCCGCTTCTGTCCAGGTTGCTGATGTCCGAAAGACTGGCTCCTCAGCGGGCGGGGGTAGCTGCTCTGGCCGACGCTCCGGCCGCCGTTCCTGTGCTGTAGCCAACCGATGCAGCAATGCCTTGACCTCGTGCATATCGAGCCGTAGCTCCAACAGAAGTCGGTAGATCAACTCGCGCTCGCGGCCCTCTCCCCCCTGCTCTGACGATCGACTGACCGGCATCAAGCTGCGGCCCGCACTGACGCCTCGCAGTAACGGACGTAGATCTTCGGCCGTGATGACATTCCGGGGCAGCAGTACAGCCACCTGCTCCGCCACATTGCGCAATTCGCGTACATTCCCCGGCCAGTGATAACGCAACAAAAGCTGCCGCGCACTTTCGTCCAGCCGGCGCAACGGCGTGCCATACCGCTGAGCGGCACGATGCAAAAAGTACTCAAACAGCGGCAGGATGTC
This sequence comes from Rhodothermus sp., assembly GCA_030950375.1. GTDB lineage: Bacteria > Bacteroidota > Rhodothermia > Rhodothermales > Rhodothermaceae > Rhodothermus. Next base: position 6,722 of record JAUZRN010000034.1, read on the forward strand.
CTCTCGACGCTCACGTAGCGGAGGGATCTCGATAATGACCGTGCTGATGCGGTAATACAGATCTTCGCGGAAGTGCCCGGCGCGAACCGCCTTAGCCAGATCCTTGTTGGTCGCTGCGATAATCCGCACATCGGTTTTAAGCGGGCGGCTGGATCCTACACGCGTAAACTCGCCGGTCTCCAGCACGCGCAGCAGCCGCACCTGTGCCGCCAGCGGCATCTCACCGATCTCGTCCAGAAAAATGGTGCCGCCGTCAGCCTCCTCAAAGTAGCCTTTGCGCCGTTCAATCGCACCGGTATAGGCTCCTTTTTCTGCCCCGAACAGTTCTGATTCGATCAACCCCTCTGGAATGGCTCCACAGTTGACGATGACAAAAGGCCCATGGCGACGCGGGCTCATGCCGTGAATAGCGTGGGCAATCAGCTCCTTGCCTACACCGCTTTCACCCTGCAAGAGCACCGTAATATCGGTGCGGGCCACCATACGGGCCCGATCAATTACGTTTCGAAGTGCCGCCGACCGGCCTATGATACCAAAGCGCTGCTGAATAGCTTCTCGATCCATGGTCTATAGAGATACGCGCCGGTATAATCCGAGCTTTTGTCAGCAAAGCATGTCGCTTTCTTCCGTGATGATACAAAAGTACGCCGCCGCCAACAGTTACGTGCCGGTAAAAGACCAGGGCCCTCCCCGTTACACCAAAACCGATGCTGCCCGGGCCGATTCGGTCAGCGTCGTGCGTCCCAGCGGCTCGCCCAGGAGCGTGGCCGACGTGCAATCGGTAATGCGAACCTGTACGTATTCACCCGGCCGAAAGTCCTGGCGGTCGAAGACCACCATTTTGTTGGTGTCGGTGCGACCGCAGAGTTGCTCTGGACTCCGCTTACTGGGCCCCTCCACCAGCACGGTATGCACGCGGCCGATCTCTCGGCGGTTGTTCTCCAGCGAGATGCGCGTTTGCAGTTCGATGATTTCCTGCAGGCGTCGTTTTTTTACCTCCAGGGGCACATCGTCTTTGTACTTACGCGCCGCATAGGTACCCGGCCGCTCCGAGTAAATAAACATGTAGGCGTGATCGAAACGCACTTCCTCAAGCAACGAGAGCGTATCCCGATGTTCGGCTTCGGTTTCTCCACAAAAACCAGCGATGATGTCGGTCGAAAGCGAAAGGCCCGGCACGATACGGCGGGCGCGCGCTACCAGAGCCAGGTACTGCTCCCGGGTATAGGTGCGGCGCATGCGCCGTAGCACGTCGGTGTTACCATGCTGCACAGGCAGGTGAATGTAGTTGCACACGTTGTGGCATTCGCGGTGCACATGCAGCAGCTCGTCAGAGCAGTCCTTGGGGTGGCTGGTTGAATAGCGCACGCGCAGCTCCGGCGAAATCAGACTGACGCGATAGAGCAGCTCCGGAAAAGAGACGACGGTACCGTTTTCCACATAGCGGTACGAGTTCACGTTCTGTCCCAGGACCGTCACCTCCTGATAGCCTTCTTCCACCAGACGGGCACACTCGTCCAGGATGCTCTGCACAGGACGGCTGCGCTCGCGCCCCCGCGTAAATGGCACCACACAGAAGGCGCACATATTGTCGCAGCCGCGCATAATCGATACATAGGCCGTTACGCCGTTCGAGTCGTACCGAACCGGAGCGATATCGGCATAAGTTTCTTCTCGGGAAAGCTGAACGTTGACGGCCGCCTGTCCGGTCGTTTCAGCTTCTTCGAGCAGACGCGGCAGGTCTCGATAGGCATCGGGCCCAACAACCAGATCGACGAGCTGCTCCTCTTCCAGCAGCTTATGCCGCAGGCGCTCGGCCATGCATCCCAGCACCCCGATACGCAGACCCGGCCGACGCTTCCGCTTATGCGCCCGGAAGAGGTCAAGGCGATGCCGCACCTTCTGCTCGGCATGTTCTCGGATAGCGCACGTATTGAGCAGCACAACGTCGGCCTGCTCTGGATCGCGAGTCAGTCCATAGCCGTGCGCCCGAAGAATGGCTGCCACGATCTCCGAGTCGGAGACGTTCATCTGGCAGCCATAGGTCTCGATATACACCTTCCGCGTGCCTTCTGCCTCCTCAGCCGTCAGCCTGGGCGTATCCAGATCATCGAGAATCTCCAGATCCTGAATCAGGTCCATAACCCACCGCGTCTCGAATATTTTCCAGCGGGGAAGATGAACGCAGGCCGGCTACTTTCGGGTCCCGTCCGTGCATCAGCCAGTTCACCACGTACTTGCCGATCATGTCAAATTCCAGATTGACCGGCGTACCCGGCTTCCAGGTCGGCACATTGGTTTTACGGAACGTATGAGGAATGATGGCCACCGTCAGCGTTTCCTCTTCAAGCCGGGCGACCGTCAGACTGATGCCATCAATCGCAATGGCGCCGGTAGGTATCAGATACGACCGAAACGCCCGAGGAAAGCGGATGCGGTAAAGCCGATCCGTGGTTTCCTCCGTAACGGCGATCACTTCACCCGTAGTATCGACATGTCCCTGCACGAAATGACCATCCAGCCGAGCAGTGACAGGCAGCGCCCGCTCCAGATTGACCGGCAGGCCTTCGGTCAGATAGCCCAGCGTCGTTTTGCGCAACGTCTCGGCCACGACCTCAACGGTAAATGTGGGCGCTGTGACCGCTACCACCGTCAGACAGACCCCATTGACAGCCACACTCTGGTCGGGCCGTAACGCATCGGCAAAATTTGCCCGAATCGTCAACCGTCGTCCAGCTCCAAGCGGCTCAATACGAACAATCCGCCCTGTTTCTTCAACAATCCCCGTAAACACTGTCGAGGCATATTTCTTGTTTAACCTCCGCTCCGTAGCCGAGAGGTACTGTACGTACGGAAGGATGTTTCGGTTGTACAACCTGCTCGATAGACCAGCCATCCATTAGCTATGTCGGCATCGATTCCCGACTACATCTATGAAAGTGTCCGCTCGCTGCCTCCTCTGCCCGCAGCGGTCGAGCGACTGCTGGCCATGTCGCGTGAGCCTGAAGTAAACTTTCGAAAGGTTGCTCAGGTCATCGAATCGGATCCAGCACTGACCGCTCGCATTCTGCGCGCTGCCAACTCTGCGTTTTATGGCGTCTCGCGACGTGTGCAGACCGTCCGGCAGGCGGTTGTGCTGCTGGGCCATGAGGTGATTATCAACCTGGCCCTGGGCGTTTCGGTACTTAACCTCAAACGCAATCTGCTCAAGCAGTGGCCTGGAGATCCGGCTGCCTTCTGGCGCCATAGCCTGAGTGTGGCATTGCTGGCTCGGGAGCTGGCCCGGCAGCTGAAGCTGGCCGACAGCGAAGGTGCCTTTGTAGCCGGCCTGCTCCACGACATCGGCAAGCTGGTGTTGCTTTCCCATCATGGCGTGGTCTACGCGCAGGTGTTGCTGGCCGCGCGTCAGAGCTCCCACCCCCTTCACATGCTGGAATACGAACTGTTCGAAGTGGACCATGCAGCCGCCGGTTATGCGCTGTGCCAGCACTGGAATTTGCCGGAGACGCTGGCCCAAGCAGTCGCCGAACACCATGCCGAGGCTCCTCCCGCCAGCGACACCCTTGCAGAGCTCGTCTATGACGCAAATGAGTTGATTAAACGTTTGGGCCTGGGTGACAGTGGGAATCCCTATACCACCCTTCAAACTGGTCCGCTTCCCCCTCACCGCCGCCTGCCTGCTGCCCAGCTTCGTGAATTGATCAGACAGCTTGTTACTGAACTGGAACATACCGAAGCCATCCTGGAAGGCCCCTCTCACCGCGAAGCCCTCCCCACGCTGCCCAAACGCCTGCGGGGTACCGTGCATTTACACCTGCGCGATGCCCAGCAAGTCGATCTGCTCCGCATTGTACTCTGGGCCATGGGATACGAAGCGGTCGTAATCGGCGATGCTGAACCTCCCCCAAGTACTACTCCGCGCCTGCTGGGGTTGATTGCTGACGAAACCCTTCCAGCCACCCGACGCTTTGCCTATGAACAGCGCGGCATCCCGGTGTGGATCGAGCTCTTTCCGGCCCATACCTCCCATGTTGACCTCTCTGCCTTACGGCGACGCCTGCTTCAGATGCTGAACCACCAGACAACCACGGCAACGTGACAGCTTAAACACGCCGGAAGTAGCTCAGAAACAGCAGATCGTTGCCGACCTCAATCCATCGATAGGTATCCAAACGCAGGCCGTGCTCGACTTTTCGTACTCCAAGATCGTATAGCAGCGGCACACCGTTACCAAACAGCCGGGGGGCAATAAACAGCAAGAATCGATCGACCAGCTCCTGCCGAAGCAGCGCGGTGGCCAGACGGGGCCCGGCTTCGACAAGCAGCGATTGCAACGGTCGCCCTTCCATGCCTCCCTCCTGTCCCAACCGCTCCAACAGGATCTGCAGATCCAGATGTCCCTCCCGAAGGGGTATTTCCCAGAGCCGACCGCCTGCCTTTTCCAGCGACGCAGCATAAAGTGGCCGCACGCCGGGAGCTACGGCCACCAGCGTCCGCGCAGCATGCACGTCGGCAAATACTTGAAGTGTCGGCGGTAGCCTGCCGGATCGGTCCAGCACAATGCGCACCGGCTGGCGGCCCTCAACGTGGCGCACGGTCAGCGCCGGATCATCGGCCGCCGCCGTACCGCTACCGACCAGCACGCCGTCAAGCACTGCCCGCCAGCGATGCACCAACCGCCGCGCCGCCTCACCGGAAATCCATCGCGCGTGTCCGGTCTGCGTGGCCACAAAACCATCAAGCGTCTGGGCCATTTTAAGCGTAACGAGCGGCCGGCCAGTCTGCACATGATGCACGAACGCTTCGTTGAATCGCCGGCAGACCGACGCCAGCACCCCTACTTCCACCTGTACCCCGTGCGCTCTCAGACGGGCAATACCCTGACCGGCTACCCGGGGAAATGGATCAACCATGCCCACGACCACCCGTGGAATTCCGTGCTGGATAATAAAATCAGCACAGGGAGGGGTCTTGCCGTAATGAGCACACGGCTCCAGATTGACGTACAACGTGGCCTGGCGCAGCGCCTCGGCACCATAACGCCGCAACGCTGCCTCAATAGCCACCCGTTCGGCATGCGGCCCCCCATATCGATCATGCCAGCCTTCGGCCAGTACCCGCCCGTCGTCAGCTACCAGCACGGCCCCTACCATCGGATTCGGGCTGACGCGACCGGCCCCTCGAAAGGCCAGCTCCAGACAGCGCACCATGAAGCGTTCGGCTTCGGTGCGCGCCGTCAGATCTCCTGGATGTAGTCCGGCCGCGAGGGCCCATCCAGCATCCATTGCTCAAAGTAAAAGCGTTCTTCCGTACGAGCTTTCTGGTAAGGCACCAGAAAACGCCGAACCCCGGGCACCGGATGCATCTGCAGGAACGCTTCCAGCCCGGCCCGCAATGGTTCCGCGGCAAACAGATGCCAGTCGTAGCCATGATGGGCCGGCTCACGCAGCGCTACCAGACAGCCAGCATCCAACAACCGACGTAGTACGGGCAACCGCTCCTGATCGTCTGCCGTAGCCAGGAGCGTCGGCTCAACCGGCAGCGCCTCCAACAGGCTCCCCACCAGCGCCCCCGTATCCTCAGGATCAACCAGCACCGATGGCAATCGCTTGCTGGCCAGCTGCTGCGCCCTTCCCAAAGGCGCTACCTGCCACCAGTGCGGCCAACGTCGCAGCAACGCAAGTAAGGCTGGCCGATAGGCTTCCGGACGCAACGCCGTCAGTCCAATGCGCATGGCGTCCAGATCCGTCCCTGCCAGATATACGCGATAGTAACACGGCGTCTCGGACACCCCCGGCCAGACAAACGCCTCCGGCTCCAAGGCCGCCGGCTCCTCATAGAAAACTTTTAAAATCTGCGTCACAGCACTCCGAATAACGATGCTTGGCTATATCAACCCGACGACGGGCCGGCTGTCGAACCAGCCCATGGAAGAAAAGTGCCGGAGCATGGGAAAGCTGGCTCAAACAATCGCACCGACCCAAAATGCCACATGGCCAGATTACACAGTAACCCTCTGGATACGTACATGCTCTGACAGTAGCCCTACCGTCGGTCAGTTTATCGGACCTGAACACTTTCCACCTGTCTTTGAGGTAGCACAGGGGGCTGCTCGGGCTTCCCCTGTTGAAATCCGACATGCTCACATTTTAGCACCCCCGTGTGTCCTTTTCTGGAAAAGTATCGGCCGGCATAGCCTGCCTGCCTGGAAGCCTATGTTATCAGTTTCTCCTTCCCCCAGATGGCTGACCCTTGCGGGGATTCGTCAAAGCGCCAGCGTCCACTCCTTATCAATGCACGCTGCCGTCCCTTTCATGAAAGCGTCCTGAAACGGCCAACATCGCCTGTTATCCGGGAACCAGAGGCACGGCGCAGGCATTTTATGGCACGCTTTCCTATTGCCCGGTAGCTTAACTGGCAGAGCACCTGACTCTGGATCAGGGGGTTGGAGGTTCGAGTCCTCCCCGGGCAGCCAAAGAAAGGCGGTGAACGCACCGCCTTATTTATTTTTTTTACATAAATGCTCCTCAGACTACGGCCGAACAAATATTCCGGTCCGCCTAACACGCGTGCTCCGGACCAGACGTGCATAATGGAAAACCGACTTCCGGAGCCCCCAACTCATTGGTCCCTACCGGCCGTACCACCAGCACCAGGTCCACAGAGGCGCCGGAGCTACGGCGGTGCCATTAAGTCCGTTATTAGGTCCGTTAGCCCATAGACCTGGGCGATCGCGGCGGCACAGCGCGGGTTCAATTATCTGCACGACCTGCCTGCAGATACCCCGACACCTTCTGCACCGCGGGCGATGTCGATCAGATTACGTGCAACCGGGTCGCCTCCAACGTGCAACCCAGCATCGGCCGTTGTAACAACAGCATCTACCCTGCAACAGACGCCTCCGCGTTGCGGCTCCTTTTAGATCATCTGGAAACCAGCCATTCTCCTCGCTTTCCATGCACCGGCAATATAGCTCCCTGCACTATGTCCCTGACTATGGAGGGCAGGCGCACCGGCAGACGTCATGCAATGCGCTCCCCTCACACTTCACGGCTTTCCCTTTACAACCACAACGCAGTACTCCGACACCTTTAGCCAGCTGAAGGCTTTCGCCATCTGTACAAAATTTACGCTGTCGTCGAACAGGCTCGAAACGCCCTTCCGGAAAGCCACACTTTTGACCGGCCTCCCTATGAGCACTTCTGCGCAAATATTATGCGCTTTTCGATAGCACAATAAAAGTGAAATTAGATAAATGGCGCACATCTTCGCTAAAAAGTGTAAATTCTGCTTTTTCAAAGCGATTACAGCAAGCATCACAGCAGCTTTGTATCACAGGTTTCAATCTGTATATTGCCAGAAAAATAGACTGGTCTCTATTATGCGAACAGTTTCTGGTCTTTGCTTGCTGGCGCTTAGCTGGCTCAGCCTGTCTGTGCTGCTGCCCGCCGACTATCAGATTACCGGAACGATCATCTACGGTCCGAGCTTCCCGCTGGAGGGGGCTCAGGTTTACGCCCTGGAACCCACCGGTGCGGAGACGTTGGCCACGGGCGTAACCGACGCCTCGGGCTCCTTCGCATTGACGCTGCCCGCCGGCACCGCGGTCGATCCACAGCCGTCCACCTCCGTCTATCGCATCACTGCCCTGTATCCCCAACCGATGCTGAAAGAGCTACGTCTTCAGGTACACTATACAGCCCCTTCCTCCGAGAGGGTGCCACCAGTTCCCGAAATCTTTGACATAACAGGCCGTCAGATTCCCCCGGAAGCACCGCGAACCGCCGGTGTATACTTCTTACGGCTGCGCTTCGCCTCAGGTCACTACACTCCACCCCGTTCGTTCGTACAAACCACCCGCGGCATTCCGTCGATTACGCTATGGCGCAGCCCGCCTATTCCTATCGGCGCTGGTCAGCAACACGTTCCTACTCGAGAAATCCGGCTACGTATCGTCCATCCACATTTTGCTTCATCCGATACAGTATACTCCCTGCACTCCGGCACCCCCTTACACATTGAGACCGCGCTCACACCGATCGCTGCACTGCTAACCCCCACCCTGACTCAACCCCGCCACCTGCTTTTCACCATCACAGCCCCATCCGCCCTTGAGGCCTACTACTTTGGCATGCAACAAAACGACTCGCTGCTACTTACACACCTTCTGCTGCAACAGGGGATGCAGCTACAGGGCGTGGTGTTCAACGAAAGTCATCACCCTATCCAGTGGATTGGCGA
>JAUZRN010000035.1 GCA_030950375.1 Rhodothermus sp.
GGTACGGCAAAGTTACAAAAACGTCGACTTTCTTTCCGATCTGGAGCTGGCTTATGAGCAGTTGTGGGAGCAGGTGTATTACCTGGGGCCGCTTCGGGAACACCCGAAACGCCAGTACCTGTGGTCTGGAGCTCAACCAACCGGCGTAGGCTCCCGAGGAGAACGGACGATTGATGCGCTGCTGGCTTCAAGCCGACACGGTAAATACCTGTCACAGGGACCAGGACGGGGAAAAAAGAAACGCACGCTGCAGGAGCAGGTAGCTTTCTGGCTACAAGAGCTCAAATTGGTGTCCAACTTTCAGATCAAGGCTATCTCGAAAACAGAAAAGATCTATCAAGTGCTGATTCAGGCTGACAGGAATTCTACCTTCGTGCCACTACCGGACGTGGGTTTTGGTGTTTCCCAGATTCTGCCAGTGCTCACGTTGCTTTATTACGTGCCGGAAAGATCGGTTCTGCTGCTTGAACAACCTGAAATCCACCTGCATCCCTCGGTGCAGGCTGGTCTGGCCGATGTATTCATTGACGCCATAAAGACACGAAAAGTCCAGATCATTGTCGAAAGCCATAGCGAACATCTACTCAGGCGGCTGCAACGCCGCATAGCCGAGGAGAAGCTGTCTGCCAAGGAAGCGGCGTTATATTTTGTAACCTACAGCCAGGGGGAGTCCCGAATCGAGTCTCTCCAACTTGACTCCTATGGTCGCATTGAAAACTGGCCCGAGAACTTTTTCGGAGACGACTTTGCCGAGATTGCTGCAATGCAGAAAGCTATTCTGAAGCGGCAAAAGGTTTCAGCCAATGGCACATAGGGTGATAGAGTACCCCTCAGCGTGGACAAGTATCACTTGAATGAACGGCTGTCCACACCTTGGGTTTAGGGCTATCACTCGAATCTTCAATTTGATAGCTTCATAGTCCATAATTTACTACGCGATAGATGACAATATCCTTTTTTAGTTGCGAAGACTAAGCCTTCCCTTTCAACATCAGGTGCCAGTACATCCAGGGAAGCACGTACTTTTTGAGCAGATACATGGAGCGCCGTTCCCTGGAGGTGTCAAGCGGAAACGAGGGCACGGGCCGGTTGTCAAAATCGAACTCGGCCAGCACGAGCTTCCCGTAGCCCGTTATCAGCGGACAGGAGCTGTAGCCGTTGTAGTGCTTCGGATGGACGAGCGCGCCGTGCTCCCGAAGCTGAAGCAGGTTGTGCACCACGACGGGCGCCTGTTTCCGCACAGCCGCGCCGGTTTTGGCATTGGGCGTGCCGGCCGCATCGCCCAGCGCAAAGATGTTCGGATAGCGCACATGCTGAAGCGTGTACCTGTCCACGTCCACCCATCCTTCCGCATTGGCGACCTTGCTGTGCTTGATGAAGTCCGGCGCACTCTGCGGCGGCACCGCATGGAGCATGTCGAACCGATAGACCCGTTCTTCCAGCACGTTGCCCTGTTCATCTTTCAGATGAAAAACGGCCTCCTGCGCCGGTCCCCGTACCTCGGCCAGTTCGTGCCGGAAATGCACCTGAATGCCATAGCGCGCAATGACCTGCTCCAGCGTCCGGGCAAACTCTGGAATCCCGAAAATGACTACTCCCGGCGAGAAAAAGTGGATTTCCACCTGATCCAGGATTCCGCGTCGCCGCAGGTGATCGGCCGTCAGGTACATGATCTTCTGGGGCGCTCCCCCGCATTTGACCGGCGTCGAAGGCTGCGTAAAAAGTGCCCGACTGCCGGGCTTGAGCTGCTGCATCACCTGCCAGGTGTACGGCGCCAGCTCATAGGCGTAGTTGCTGGTAACCCCGTACTTACCCAGCGCTTCCTTCAGGCCGGGTATTTTGTGCCAGTCGAGCTGAATGCCCGGAGCCAGTACGAGATACCCGTATCGGATGATGTCGCCACGGGCCGTCTGCACTTGATCATTATCCGGATCAAGCGCCACCACCCGATCCTGGATCCACGTGGCGCCGGGTGGAATGTAGTCGGCTTCGTCCCGCACCGACGCGGCCGGTGGGAAAACGCCCGCCCCCACCAGCGTCCAGAGAGGCTGATAGTAATGCTTCGTGGAAGGCTCGATAATGGCGACCTCCGGCGGATTTTTAGCCCGCCGCAACCGGGCAGCTACTGTAATTCCGGCCGTGCCACCGCCGACAATGACCACTTCATACTGCCTCTCACCCATGATCCTTTCTGTCTGTTTAGACCGAACTGGTACTGACAGGATAGGATCAGCAGGACAGGTCATACTGCCCATGAATCTTACACTTCCGGTGTAAGGATTGCCGGAGTATGTTTGTACGCCAAAACCTTACAGCGCCCTTAAAAAGCTTTCAGGTTGACTGGCTTCGCGCCTGCCCTGGTCCCGCTGGATTGGTCCACCGCATCACCTGGCAGGAAGCACAGACTGGCCAGGAAAACTGCGGAGCTGCCCGAAGCGTAGGAGGTACCGCTGTACGGGGGACCGGCACAAACCCCAGCTGTTCAAAGAATCCTCTCGCTGTTTCGGTCAAGAGAAAGACCTGTCGAAGCCCTTCCTGACGGGCACGAAGCAGCATTGCCTCGACGAGCCGGCGCCCGATCCCCTGGCGTTGCCAGGCTGGATCGACAGCGACCGAACGCAGCAAGCCATCAGCACCATAGCGTTCCAGCAGGGCCATGCCTATGACCCGGGCCCCTTCTCGGGCAACCAGTACCCGATCAAGCTGCTCAGGCACGCCCGTATCCAGCAGACCGCACCGCCGCAATAGCTGTTGCAACTGGACAGCTTCGTGCGGATGCGCGGGGCCCAGTTCAGGCATAGCTTCTTGCCAGGGATGCGTGCAACAGCTGCTTGAAGGCCTGCTTATGCGATACGCTCGGATAACCTCGGGGTTTATGATATCGCCACGCTGATAGCTGTCATCGCTGTAGAAAAGTCCGGGCAACGATGCCCAACATCTCAAGCGGTCCACCGGGGGCACCGCTGCCCTCCTTACAGAAGTTTACAAACGCCACGCAGCAGATCTTCGAAAAGAAAAAAACCGCCGGCTTTCTGGTGCACCGGCGGCCTGGGTGCCCGGGGAGGGATTCGAACCCCCACGGGGTTGCCCCCACATGACCCTGAATCATGCGCGTCTACCAGTTCCGCCACCCGGGCATAGGGCTTGCGGATTGCGATGATAACAAATCTCAAATCGCTCCGCAAGTTCCCACCGCCGACCTTCACGGGCTTTTCGCCGCCGGAGACCAGGAAATCGACTTATTCGGTCAAACATGAGAGGGTAGCATGATTTCTCGGGGGCTGCAGATGACTTCTGAAGGCGAACCTGTTGTTGTTTCAAGCGTTTGAAAAGGTCGTCAAGCAAGGCGATCGTGCTTGACGGCGGCCGATGGGTCGTTGTAATTTAGGCTCCGCTTTCACTCCTCGGTAGCTCAATTGGTAGAGCACCTGGCTGTTAACCAGGGGGTTGCAGGTTCGAGCCCTGCCCGAGGAGCTCGTTGCGAAACCCCTGTCACGCATTTCGGCAGGGGTTT
>JAUZRN010000036.1 GCA_030950375.1 Rhodothermus sp.
AGCACGCCGAAGATGATCGGTACTTCCGTATCAAGCATCGTGCGTGCCAGTCCCTGGGCAGCACTGCCAGCCACATACTCAAAATGACTGGTCGCCCCTCGAATAACCGCTCCCAGGCAGATAATCGCGTCATAGCGACCCGAACGGGCCAGCTTGCGGGCGACCAGCGGCATCTCGAAAGCACCGGGACAGCGCACCACGGTGACCCGGTCCAGATCAACCCCCTGACGTTGCAGCGTATCGAGGGCTCCTTCGAGCAGGCGTTCTGTGATAAAATGGTTGAAGCGGCTGACCACAATGGCCACCTGGGCCCGCTCTATCCGATAGTGTCCTTCGAGGTACGTCGGCATGGTTGACTGCTGAAGCTATACTGAGCGAACGCGAAGCGTCTGGTGCAATCGTTCCACCCGCGGATACGGGATTGTGTACGTACCGAGCAGTGTGTCATCGTGGGCGCGGTGTCCATGATAATCCGATCCGCCTGTTTCCAGCAAGCCAAAGTCGCGAGCTACCTGCCGGTAGTGTTGTACAAGATAGTAGCTATGGGAAGGATGCATCACCTCGATGCCGTCAAGGCCCGCTTCGAGCAGCGCTCGAAAGACCTGGTCGCGCAGGTGCGCGCCGGGATGGGCCAGCACAGCAATGCCGCCGGCTTCGTGCAGGATGGCAACGGCTTCGGCAGCGGTCCAGGCCGGCTTGGGCACATAGCCCGGGCCGTCGGGCAGCAGGTAGCGTTGAAATGCCTCGGTATAGCTGGTAGCATAGCCGGCCGCCACCAGCGCCTGCGCTACGTGCGGTCGTCCCGGCACGCCGCGGCCCACTGTTGTCCGCACCTGGTCTGCTGCGAGAGACACCCCGGCTTTCTGCAGGCGCGCCAGCATCGCTTCGAATCGCTGCACCCGGGCCTCCTGGTAAGCTTTCAGGGCTTCGTTCAGCGCTGGATGGGCCGGATCGAAAAAGTAGCCCAGCAGGTGTACCTCTTCATCATCCACCTGCACGCTCAGCTCTACACCGGGAACCACGACCATACCCCGACGGGCCGCCGCCTGCTCTGCCTCGGCCAGCCCCGCAATCGTATCGTGATCCGTAATGGCCACGCAGTAAAGACCGGCCTCATGGGCCCGGTCTATCAGCTCAGCCGGCGTCAGGCGGCCATCCGAGCAGCACGTATGCAGGTGCAGGTCGGCGCGCCGCAGGTCGAACATATCATTTCTCCGTCAGATGTCCCTTTGCAACGTGCAAATTCGCGTTTAGTTTTAGATCGTGCCGGATTTTTCCCGACAACCAGACGTAGGAAAGCCAGCCAACCTGAAAGGATCATGAAGCAACTGTGGAGTCCCTGGCGCTCGCAGCATATCGAGCGGGTTGTGGAGCAGCCGCTCAGTCAGCCCGGTGCGCCTTCGCTGTTCGTGCGTCTGGCCGCTGAAGGACGTGACGACGAGAACCTCATCCTCTGGCGTGGTACTCATGTTTTTGTTATCATGAATTTATATCCTTACAATAACGGTCACCTGATGATTGTCCCCTACCGACAGGTGGCCGACTATGAAGCCCTGACCCCTGAAGAACAGTGCGAAATGGCGCAAACCGTAGCGCGTTGCATCCGCTGGCTCAAGTATGCGCTGAAGCCTGACGGGTTCAATGTGGGCATGAACCTTGGCAAGGTGGCCGGCGCCGGCATTCCGGACCATGTACACCTGCACGTGGTCCCCCGATGGGAAGGGGATACGAACTTCATGCCTACGCTGGCCGAAACAAAAGTCATTCCTGAAGCACTGCGCGACACCTACCGCAAGCTCCGCGCAGCTATTGAAGCGCTGGAATCCGACCACGAAGCCCCTGCCACCACCTCCTGAATACGCATGTCGCTCCCCTCACAGTCTCCTTCCCTGAACGGCCGGGCGTCTTCGCCCTGGCGGGCCCGTCTGCTGGGTTCGGTAGCGCTGAGCCTGGTAGTGGTCGCGGTGGTTACCTACTTCACATTCGACTGGCAGGCCTTCGTCGAAGCCCTGCACGAAGTCAATCCGTTGCTGCTCATACTTGGTCTCGGAACGGTAGGGCTGCGCGTGCTCTTCGGCGCCTGGCGTCTGCATTACGTCTCACACCGCCATCTGACGTTTCGCGCAGCGGTCCGCTGCCAGCTCGTGTGGGATTTTTCTTCGAACGTGACCCCTTCAGCCATCGGAGGCGGCCCGTTTGCTGCGCTGTTCATTGCCCGGGACCAGCGTCTGCCAGTCGGTGAGACCACCGCCATTTTGCTGTTTGCTATCTTACTGGACCAGCTTTTCTTTGCCTTTTCCATCGTGGTGATTCTGGCTGCGCTGCCCTTTCTACCCGCCCTGCCCTCTGCACTGGGAACGATAGGCAGCGGCACGTTTTTGCTCTACCTGGGACTGGCCCTGAGCTGGGTGGCGTTCTTTGCCTACACCACCTTTTTCCGTCCTGAACTGCTCGAACGCCTGGCGCGGCGCATCCTGCGCTTTCGGCGACTGCGGCGATTTCGCGCTCGCGTCATTCAGGAGCTGTTCAGCCTGAAGGAGCGCACCCAGCTCATCCGCTCCCAGCCTCTCGACTTCTTCCTGAAAGGCTTTCTGCTCACTTCGGCAGCCTGGATCAGCCGACATTTGCTGCTGGTTTTTCTGGTCTGGAGCGTCTATCCCGAAGCGGATGCCGTGCTCGTTTTTATGCGTACGCTGGCCATGACGCTGGGATCGGTCGTCCTACCCACGCCGGGGGGCGCCGGAGGTGTTGAAGGGCTTTACGTCTTGTTTATTGGTCCGCTGATGCCCCGCCACTTTGTGGCTCCTACCCTGTTGCTCTGGCGCCTGCTCAGCTACTATCTGTTTATCGCGTTCGGTCTGTTGCTGACCGGGCACCATATGCAGCAGCGCCTGCGGCGTCGCCGGCAGCAGCGTCCGACGCCCGAACCTGCCGAAAAGCCATGACGCCGACAACCTTCGAGGAACGACTGGCCCGCATCGAAGCCTTCGACCTGCGCAGCGTACACCCGAACCTACGGCTGGGTACGGCCAGCGATCGCTATGCAGGCTGGATCGGTCAGATCTATCCGGAGCATTACCGCCGCACGATCAAAGCAAGGACACGCCGCCTTGAAGGCCGCACCTTCGAGGAGCGCATGCTGCCCATCGCTTCAGTGCGTGATTACTTCAAGCACTTCGACGTGCTGGAGCTGGATTTTACCTTTTACCGCCCCCTGCGTGAGGCAGACGGCCGACCGACAAGCTCGCTCTTTACGCTGCACCAGTACGCCACGCATGCCCCGGCAAGCGCTCGTTTTCTGCTCAAGGCACCGCAGCAGTTTTTCGCGGCCACGTTACGTCGCAGCCGGGGCGACCGCGTCCTCTACGAAACCAATCCCCACTATTTGAATGCCGAAGCCTGCCGTCACCAGTTTATCAAGCCAGCCCGCGACGTGCTGGGCGATCGCCTGCTGGGCGTGATCTTCGAGCAGGAATACCGCCGCGTTGACGACAGCCCCGATCCAGAGGCCAACATTGCGGCACTGGATGCCTTCTTCGACGCACTGAACGGGGAGGTACAGGCTCACCTGGAGCTACGCTCGAGCCACCTGCTCACACCGGCTTACTTCGACTGGCTGGACCGACGCGGCCTGGGGTTCGTCTTCAGCCACTGGACCTGGCTACCCCCACTACGTCGGCAGTGGCGGCTCTGCGGCGAGCGCTTTACGGCTGCCGATCGGAATGCCGTGGTGCGTCTGCTCACCCCACTGCAGATGACCTATGCCGAGGCATACGTCCGCGCGTACCCTTTCGACCGCCCCGTACCCGAGTTGGCCGGCACCCGTCAGGCCCGGGACATGGTGCTCGATGCTACCGCGCTTGTGTTTCGTGCGGCTATGGAGGGCGTGACTGTGAATGTGATTGCGAACAACCGGGCCTGGGGCAACGCACCCGATCTGGCACGCACGATCGCTCGCCGGGTACTTGAAGAAGTGCGCCGCCGCCAGATGCTATGAATCTTCATCGGCAGACTGGCTCTTGCACCTGCCAATTCGTTCCGTGTCAAATTGCTCCGCGCATTTAACCGTGGCCGTCACGCTTACGCCAGTTCCTTCCTGAAAAAGCGGTCTTCATGGCAGAGCCAGCGTCCGCGTAATTCTTACCGGTACAACCGCTGGATGCGCACGCAGCTTACGCTGCTGGTACATAAGGGCAGCGAAGCCACCCCATCCACGAAGCCGGAAAAAGACACCCCCTCAGGCCCTCCGGACCAGCTCCCCTTGAGAGGGAGAGCAGCGTTTCTGGTTTAGCAACGAACGTTCACTTCGGCGGGGTTGTCAGAGATTTGGCAAAGCTTTTTTCCTCAAGTCCCCCCTCCCCACTGGAGAGGGAGACAGGGGGACTTCGATCCAACCCCCAGCGCCATCGGCTCAGACGCCCAGGCCCTGCCCACAACAAAACCCCACGACAAGAAAAAGCAAAGCTCCCGGTCGACAACCTAATGCCTGCGCCCGAAAAACCTACAGACCTGATCAACCAGGATGTCAAATTCTCTGATCTGCAGCCTAACGCTCAGGCCAACGCAGTGACCCGATCCTGCATGCAACCTCCTTTCCAGCAAGCAGGCCTTGCGCCTGAAAGGCAATCCCCCAGATCACCCCCACAAAGAGCTTTTGAAACCAGCACGTTGGTCCCACGCCCTCAACCCAGCAGGGCAAACAGCGCCACAATCACCCCGATCTGTCCCACCCAGAAAATAAACATCCAGCGTACCAGACGCGCCTCCACTGCTGTGATACGCTGCTCCAGACGGGCCTCTACTGTTGTGATACGCTGTTCCAGACGCGCCTCTACTGCCGTAATCCGCTGCTCCAGCCTCGACACTTCTTCGGTAATCCGTTTGTCCAGGCGTTTCTCTGTTTCAGCGATCAGCAACTCCAGCCGCTTGCCTTCTTCCGTCACACGACGCGCAAAACGCTCCTCCAGAATGCCCAGCAGGTTATCGCGTTCGTGATGGGCCGCTTCGTTCAAAAGCGTGATGAGCGCCTCGACGCCTTCGTCGCC